>JARCMA010000173.1 GCA_030248405.1 Microcoleus sp. MP8IB2.171 | reverse complement strand
CTCCCTCCCCTTGCTAAGGATCGTGAATTAAATAATTTGCATAATCCTGTGGGATGGGCCTTAAAGCCCGTCCCTTATAGACGGGCGAGACGCCCATCCCACAAGAAAATCCCGCATTGCAGGTTATTTAATTCTCATTCATAAGGGGAGGGTTGGGGTGGGGTAAAAAATTTACGACTCATTTAGCATTGCTATAGCGCCGCAGCAGATTATTAGCTGCAGATGCACGCATAGCAATCCGTATAAATTCACAAAACATCTGCGCTGTTTAGCGTGCATTTGGTGTTGTCACGCACCTTACTTAATCAGCACTAAAGCAAAAAAATGGTTTGACAGGCAATATACTATTGTTAGTTGTTATTTCTTAATTATTAATTATGGCAAGTTACAGAACAGTGTTGTTTTTCAACGGTCTAACTTTAGTGTTAGTAGGGCTAGTGACGGCGTGTCTTAGTTTATTTGGTTCTTCGGTAAAAGGGTTATTTTTGCCGCCTTGCTCTGCCACGTATCCGGGTGCAGGTTTCTTTTTTTTGGCGTTTCAAATGTTATTTTATTTATCGGTAATGGTGTGCGCTTTTACCTTTGGATTGCTGAGAATTATTCAACCCGATCGCCCAGAAAATCGATTTATTTTATATTCGGCACTGTTTGCAGGTTGCTTTCTGTTCAATGAAGTTTTTCGCACCCACGTTCACCTGGGACGTGCGGGTTTTCCGAAAGTGACAATTGTCATATTTTATGCCGTACTGGCCGCTGCCTACGGACTAGCTTTTAGGAGGCAAATTAAATTAACTCCCTATCCTTTACTGCTGAGTGGCGTTGGTTTGTTATTTGTTGCCTTTTTTGCAGAAGCGCTGCCTTTAAAAAACGAGATAGTTTCGAGCTTGCTGGAGGGAATACCGAAGCTGTTGAGCGGGATTAATATTGCACTTTATTTTTGGTTTTTGTGCCAGGGTTTGATAGTGCGATCGCTCAATTTCTCCAAATAACATCCTATTCAGAATCCTTGTTTCACTTCCTGCGAACACAAGGACATTTTATTTGTTAGTAATTACGCTCATCAACCCCATTTCTACGAGAAATAAGAGGTTGATGAGCGAATCACCTATTTACAACAGATTTAGCATCAAAACAAAAAGTATCGCTGCGCCATTGGCAAAACTGTTGCCGGTTCGCAAGTTAACAATTCCCCATCCGCCCTGACTTCATAAGTTTCTGGATCGACTTCCATTTGTGGCAAATAATCGTTGAGTTTCATATCTCTTTTACTAATTTGTCGCGTGCCTGAAACTGCTACAGTGGGCTTTTGCAAACCGAGCTGTGCGGCAATATCTCGATCGCGCGCAGCCTGCGAAACAAACGTCAGACAAGTCGCCCCAATCGCCCCGCCAAAACTGCCAAACATCGGCCGCATATGCACCGGTTGCGGCGTAGGAATGCTGGCGTTAGCATCTCCCATCTGCCCATAGGCGATCGCCCCTCCTTTAATTACCAACTCCGGTTTCACCCCAAAAAAAGCCGGCCGCCACAAACACAAATCCGCCAATTTCCCCTCTTCCACCGAACCGACATACTGACTAATTCCGTGAGTAATCGCCGGATTAATTGTATATTTTGCAATGTACCGCTTCGCCCGAAAATTGTCATTTTCACTACTTGTGGAACGGGCATCTTGCCCGTCCAATCCACTTGTGGAACGGGCATCTTGCCCATCCAAATGACCTCTTTGCACCTTCATTTTATGTGCAGTTTGCCAAGTCCGAATAATCACCTCTCCCACTCTTCCCATCGCCTGCGAGTCAGAAGAAATCATACTAAACGCGCCCAAATCGTGCAAAATATCCTCAGCAGCAATAGTTTCCCTTCTAATTCTCGACTCAGCAAAAGCCACATCTTCAGGAATGCCTCGATCCAAATGGTGGCAAACCATCAACATATCTAAATGTTCTTCTAAAGTATTGACAGTGTAAGGGCGAGTCGGGTTAGTTGACGAGGGCAAAACATTAGCTTGGCCGCACACTTTAATAATATCCGGTGCGTGTCCGCCGCCAGCACCTTCAGTGTGGTAAGTATGAATAGCTCGATTTTTAAATGCGGCAATTGTAGCTTCCACAAATCCCGCTTCATTGAGAGTGTCGGTGTGAATTGCCACTTGCACGTCGTACTCGTCAGCTACATTCAAACAATTGTCGATCGTTGCTGGCGTAGTTCCCCAATCTTCGTGAAGCTTCAAACTCATTGCACCAGCCAATACTTGTTCGACTAATCCTTGAGGTTGACTGCTATTTCCCTTACCTGAAAAACCGATATTTACGGGAAAAGCATCGGCGGCTTGCAGCATTCTGTACATATGCCAAGGCCCCGGAGTGCAAGTCGTGGCGTTTGTACCCGTTGCGGGGCCAGTGCCACCGCCGATCATTGTCGTGATTCCGGAGGCGATCGCCACTTCGATTTGTTGCGGGCAAATAAAATGAATGTGAGTATCAACTCCCCCCGCCGTGAGAATCATTCCTTCGCCAGCAATTACTTCTGTACCAGGCCCAATAATAATATCTACCCTATCTTGAATGTAAGGATTTCCCGCTTTACCAATTTTGTAAATTTTTCCGTCTTTAATGCCAATATCTGCCTTAACAATTCCCCACCAATCCAATATTAAAGCATTAGTAATTACCGTATCAACAGCACCATCAGCATTAGAAATAGGCGACTGTCCCATGCCATCGCGAATGACTTTGCCGCCACCAAATTTAACTTCATCTCCGTAGGTTGTAAAGTCTTTTTCAACTTCTATGAATAATTCTGTATCGGCTAATCGGACGCGATCGCCCGTTGTCGGCCCGAAAGTTTCCGCATAAGCGCGGCGATCCATTCTGTAACTCATGCTCACTCCTAATATTAATAATTTTTTAGTTGGTAGTTGAGGCTAACTTAAATTATACTATTTAGCAAGATTGTTGATAATAGCTGAAGTTTCATCCATCTAACTCACCATTAATCTTACCATTAAAGCCGTAAACTTCACGACTACCAACAAACGGCACTAATTGAATTTCCCTTTCGTCTCCAGGTTCAAACCTAACTGCTGTACCTGCGGGGATATCCAACCGCATTCCTTTTGCTTGTTCTCGATTAAATGCTAAGGCTTCATTCACTTCATAAAAGTGATAGTGGGAACCGATTTGAATGGGTCGATCGCCTGTATTTCCGACCAACAAGCGCACTGTTGGGCGATCGGCATTTAATTCAATTTCGCCCTCTCCAACAATCATTTCTCCCGGAATCATATCTGTCTCCTGCGATTTTTTGCGGTTAAATATTTAACGAATCGGATCGTGCACTGTCACCAACTTAGTCCCATCGGGAAAAGTCGCCTCAACTTGCACTTCATGCACCATTTCGGGTATGCCTTCCATCACATCTTCCCGCGTCAGCAGAGTTGTCCCGTAACTCATTAAATCAGTGACGGTGAGGCCGTCTCTTGCTCCTTCTAAAATCGCGGCGGAAATATAGGCAATTGCTTCTGGATAGTTTAATTTTAAACCTCTTTGTTTCCGGCGCTCGGCTACCAGGGCGCAGGTGAAAATCAGCAGCTTGTCTTTTTCTTGGGGGGTGAGTTGCATTTTTATTCTGGTAAGGGCGATCGCATTATTGGCTCAAGTTTAACTATCAGTCGCGGTAAATCTATTGAAAATAAAATGTGATTCTATTTTACCCAAACTCGGGGCAAACAACAAGGCCGTTCTGAAAAAGATAAACGCAGCAAGTGCCAAATGCTGACAAACCAGTCTCTAGCTGCGGTGGTGGATGTACCGCGATATCGGCACAGCAAACCGTTGGGAATGCGAGTCACGCCGATGGTACAATTACCAGGATAAATTGTTGCTTCAGATGGCAAAGCTCGCACTTTTTCTACTATATCTGCTGTGACGGGTTCGCCGATCCAAGCGAGGGTAGCGACTACGGGTTTTCCTGCTAAACCGTGGGGACTTTCGAGCATTTTGTGTCCGCCTTGGAGCCATTGTCTGTCAATCCACAGAGGGATGTTTTGTTGCCAGATTTCGGTGTGCGATCGCCATTCTCCAGACAAGAACTTTTCGCCCCTTGCACTGCGTCCAAATCTAGTAATTTCCCACAGTAAAATCCTCGCTGTTGGTGCTAATTCTACCCGCAAATTTTGCCGATATATTGCGCCGTCAAAAACTATTGTTTCCTGTGGCAGCCATTCTAAATTAGCACCGGCTTCTAGTTTGATGTCGATATTTTGTTGTGATTCTAGTCCGCTGCTACGATAGATTTTACTAGCAGCGGCGCTGGTAATCAAGGCTTTGGCGTTGGGTTGGAGGTGAAAATGGCTGGAAAGGCGATCGCCCCCGACAACTCCCCCAGCCGTGTGCAAAACTACGCTGTGACAAACCTCTTTACCTTCAGGATAAAACGGACGCTGCACTTTTAGGGGCGCTTGCATTTGATTGTGGATGATTTGAGTTGCGCCGTCACGGTTGGCGTAGACTAAATTTAGGCGGCCGTGCCAATTATTTTGAACTTGATTTGTAGGTTTGTCAGGTGAATGTGCCGTCACAGTTTTTTGCATCTAAATTGAACATCTTAAATAATGTCTGATTGAATTTTCTCATTTTAAAAATTCATTTTTGTGCCAATATCACATAGTCATCAAGTTTATAATTTAAGTCATAATGTAACTTAAAGTGCTGGCGGAAAAGTGGACTGATAAATTTTTGGAAAGCTAGATTTTCTCTAGCAAATTTTGCAAAATCAGGATTCGATCTCCGGCTACCAGTAGCACTTAAGTATTTATACCAAACCAATTTTAACCCCAGTTCATCAACAAATTGTTTGACTACACTTAGCTCCTGTTCGCAACTTTCAATTTGACGAATATTGTACGGTTTAAGCAACTTTTTTTCTTGAATAATTAGCAAAATATAACCCGAATCTGTCAGGCTGTTGATAAATATATCCTTATAAATCCGATGGGATTTTTCTCTGCTCTCTCCATCGTTAAAAAAACAGTGAGAAATTACAATAAAATCAAAGAATTTTTTCGGCAGTCTTTTAGATTGATTTTCCCCATCAAAGATACTAGAAGTGTCAAACCGAAAGTAAGCATTGATCGCCTGGGGCTCCATATATTGACGCCAAAACTGGAGTCCGCGATATTGAAAAGCTTTTTGCTGTTCCAGAGAGTAGTAGGATATGTGCATTGGCGGCATTGAACAAAAGTCGTTACTACTTTGGAGCAACAAACCTAGTCCGTAGGCAACTGTCCCCGGCCCTGCGGCAATATCAAGGATATTGACTTTAGTTGGTAATAACCCTGCTTTGTAAATAAGAAACCAAGCTAGATATGCACAATAGACGTTATCTAGGAAATACCTCATTAAATAGATGTGAGGACTTAGCTCAAAACTGTATTGAGGATCTTGTCCTTCTTTGAGTTTTTGTATATCGTCAATAGCTTGTTGAACTAAAAAATCAAAGTTTGTTTTTTGGCGTTTTAAATTATTAAACTCATTTTTGATAAAACCAGCCAAATGTTGTTCAAAATTATCGAACACTTTTTCATGAATTCCTGTGCATTGGATCATGCTGGCATCGCATTCTTTAAGTTTAAACTTTTGTGAAATAACTTCAATAAACTTTGTGTCTGGAAGCAAATTTAACTCATCAATATACTCTGGAAAGGTGTCAAGTTGTCCGAACCCCACTTGCACTTCTAATTCTGCTAAACGCCGATCGGCTTCTTTGATGCGGTCATTTGTTTTATGCAATAACTTCTCAAGCTGTAGGCGCTCTTTAAATAGCTTCTGCTGCCATGAGAGTTTTGCCCCGGAATTTTCTATTTGTTTTAAAAGTTGTTTAGCAACTCGATTATTTTGACTCTTCACGGCTTGGTTAAACTTCAGGGAACGCCACCAATTGACTAGCGGATTACTCATAGCCAAATCCCTCTTTACCTTCCATAATCTCAACTCCCGGAAGCATCGCAATTAATTTATTTTTAAACTTGCGATAACTCTGTTGTTCGCTATTGTACCACCAAGCGTACTTTTGTTTAAGAGCTAATGCTTCCTCGCGAGTTGACGCAATTAGCGATCGCCCGTTGCTGGCATGAAAATCCTGAATCACTACGCGATCTACAACTTCCAGCTTGCTAATAAAATTAGCTTCATCTTCCGGTAAGGTAGGGAGGAGTGGGGTCACAGTTATAGAAAATCTGACTTCGCAATTTTTTTGGTAAGGAAAGCTGTTTTTTAGTTTTGCCATAGCTTTTAGTCTCGCAGGAATACTCGGCGATTTTGGTTCAAAATCTTTCCTTACTTTTTCGCTACCAGTGGGAATGCTCATGTTAATTCGCAACCGCTGAAATTGCTGTAAAATATCGATATCTCTAGTTATCATAGGACTGCGAGTTTGGATAACCAGCGTCGGTTGATAGGAAAGCATTACTTGTAACAAGTACCTAGTTAATAGTTTTTTAGTTTCAATGGGCTGATACGGATCTGTGACACTACTCATGTAAATGCTAGGTGGTCGATCCGGGTTTTTCTTGTACCAACTATGCAACTCTTTCTTTAAAATTTCGGTGGCATTTTCTTTGATGATTACCCAATTTCCCCAATCCTGGCGCATCTGTGAATTAGGGCTAAAAGCAGCAGCATAACAATAGCTGCATCCGTACTGACAGCCGCGATAAGGATTTAGCGTGAAATCGTAAGCACTGATAAATCCAGTAGCTTTGTTAAGCACTGACTGTGCATTTTGTGTATACACTTTAGAACTTCCGAAGTTCTCTTCGAGTGCGACAGTGTGTTTCTCGCCGGCGGAATATCCTTCATACTGAGACTTTACCATGATTGAACCTGCTACAGTATTAAAATGGAAAATGTTTAGGAATGAGAAAGGCGATCGCGCTTCACTCTTACTACTTCACTGTACCGCACTCAACAAATGTCAGTCAAACACTGGGGAATTACTCAACTTTACAACAATTTTTTTGAATAACCGACAAGTCAGCTCTTTAAACTCAGTGACAGCGACGATATTTTAGCACAACTGCTGGAATTAAACCTAGAACTGGCAGAAAAAGAAAAACGGGGAGAACCCGTAGTTGGGCCTTGTGTCCCAACTGACTAAAAATACTAATCGTTGTAATCATAAGTTTTGTAAATCTGCGTATAATCACATAGATTGTTGATAGAGATCACAAACACTCTAGTCTAAAAACAGAGATACTAGGGGAAGAGTTAAGTTTTGAGTTAAAGATTTCCAAATTCAAAATTAAACACTCAAAACTGTTTTTCGCCTTCATCATAAGTGCATTATGCTTTTCTTCGCTCAATTACTCCTGATTTGTTTGGGAGGAACTGCCAATGTTATTATTTACCCACACTCAATCCCTAGATAGCAAAGTAGAGCAAGAAACCTCTGCTAAAAAAAAGTTGTTACAGCATTCATCTATTAATTTAACTTGGCTGAAGGGAGGATTTAACCATTTGCGGATAGGTCAAAAAATTAGCTATGGCTATGCTTTAGCTATAGGCATAGCGATTTTGGGAACTGGTGCGGGACTGAGATTGGGAGACTACTTTCGCAAGCAAGCTTTAATTCAGGTAAATGTTGCCCAACAGCAGCAGCAAATGCTGCAAAATTTGCAAAATACCGTCTTTGAAGCCCGATCGCACGCGGCGAGATTGCCAGTCGTTTTGGGAAACGCCGTGTGGCTGCAATACGAACACGATCGCTTTGTCTGGCAAATCAATCAGGCGAAAATCCTGATTTCAGAAATTGAATCTTTCGCACGAGAAAATCCCGATAGACTAGCAACAGAAGAGGCAGCATTGCACGCTATATTGAAGAAATCTGCCCTCGTCATTGATTACTACGCTCAGCTAATTAAATTGCAGTTAAAAGAAGCGGATGTTTGGAACTTGCCACCCAACAGCATCGAGTCCGCACAGCTACAAATGTTGAGGACTAGCAGCGGCCAAGAGGCGATCGTACTAGATAACCTTGCTCACAGTTTAACCGAGGTAATTGCTACAATAGAAGTTCAAAAACTGCAAGGGGCGGAAGCATTAAAAGAAGCTGAAGGTTTGCGAAACCGCATTATTCTGGGGAGTATGGTGATTTCAGCACTGATCGCCGTCGCGCTGGCGGACAAAACCAGCCGCGCGATCGCCCAACCCCTCGAAACCGTTACTAATGTGGCTCAGCAAGTTGCTCGCGAATCTAATTTTAACCTGCAAGTACCAATCACAACCGAAGACGAAATCGGAGTTTTAGCAGTCTCTTTCAATCTATTGATTCAGCGAGTTAGCGAGTATACACAAGAACTCAAAGAAACTCAATCCCAATTAATTCAGACCGAAAAAATGTCATCTCTCGGTCAAATGGTTGCAGGGATAGCCCACGAAATCAACAATCCCGTCAACTTCATCGGTGGCAACATTGACTATGCCAAGCAATACATCGAAGATTTGACAGGTTTGGTAACTCTCTATCAACAATCCTATCCCAACCCACCAGATGCCATTCTAGAGCGCATCGAAGACATTGAACTCGAATTTCTCAGAGAAGATTTACCAAAAACCCTCTCTTCGATGAAAATGGGAGCCGATCGCATTCGCGAAATTGTCGTATCCATGCGGAATTTTTCGCGATCGGACGACGGAAAAATGAAATCAGCCGACATTCACGAAGGAATTGATAGCACCCTCGTAATTCTCAATCATCGGCTCAAACAAGGTATTCAAGTTATTAAACAATACGGCAAGTTGCCTGCGGTTGAGTGCTATCCAGCCCAACTCAATCAAGTATTTATGAATATTATTAGTAATGCAATAGATGCGCTGGAGGAGGTGAAAAAGGAAGACAAAGGCTATTCGCCAACCATTTGGATTAGCACGGAAATTACGGCCGACAATACTGTCACCGTCAAGATTCGGGATAACGGGCCGGGAATTGCCTCCGCCAGTGCCCAACAGATATTTGACCCATTTTTTACTACAAAGTCGATCGGCAAAGGTACTGGATTGGGATTGGCTATTTCCTATCAAATCCTTGCCAAGCATCACGGCAAAATTGAGGTAAATTCTCAAATAGGACAGGGCACCGAATTTGCGATTACTTTGCCAGTTGCTGCGTAATATAGCACCCGATCCGGGACGGGCTAGAAGCCCCTCCCACAAATCCTGCAAGAATTACTATAAGCTGGCGCGCATCTAACTTGAAGAATCCTCTTTCTGAAAACTCTTGTGGGGTGGGCTTTGAGCATCGCCCGAAAAAAATAAAGTTAAATGCCGCAACAGCTTATTAACTCACAAAGGATAGAATTTCATGGGGGTGGAGGGACTTGAACCCACACGACCGTTTCGGGTCAACGGATTTTAAGTCCGTAGCGTCTACCATTCCGCCACACCCCCCTTTTGTCAAATTGCTGTGGATTTGATTCACTGACAGCAACAGCCTTTTATTCTACAGCCAAAACCCCAATTTACGCAACCCCTAATCAAAAAATTCCCAAAAGTCGCGCTGGATCTCCCCAAGCGGTACAATAGTTAACCAGCTAACGCAGCCTGTCAACAGACTTACCCGTGTTATTATTCCCCTAAAGCAAATCTATGTATATTACCTTACTGCTTTACGCCGTCTTGGCAGGAGCCTACCTCCTGGTAGTACCCGCGGCAACCTACGCCTACCTGAACAGCCGCTGGTACGTGGCCACCTCTTTTGAGCGCGGCTTCATGTACTTCTTGATGTTCTTCTTTTTCCCAGGTATGTTTCTCCTGGCTCCCTTTTTGAATTTTCGCCCCAAACGGCGGCAGATAGAAGCCTAAATGCGACGTATTGACGTAATTGGAATCAGTCTCGGCTTTTTTGTAGCGGGTGGCTTGGTCTACTTGCTACTGCAATTCGCCGGACTCGACAGCATGAATGCAGGCATTTGGAGTCAGTTATTTTTGGTTGCTGGCTTGATTGGCTGGCTGGTGACTTATTTATTTCGAGCGCTGACTCAAAGTATGACCTACAGCGAGCAACTGAAAGAGTACAAAGATGCTGTTTTGCAGAAGCAGCTAGATGCACTCACTCCCGAAGAATTAGCCCAACTTCAAGCCGAAATTGAGCAGGAAAAAGATAGTTAGTCAATAGTCATTAGTCCTTAGTCCTTAGTCCTTAGTTATTACTTATCGGTGAATTATTGGCGATTAGTAATAAGTAATAAACTCTGAACTAATGACTGGGGACTAATGATTGATTGCCGATATAGCAACCGCGCCCGACGGTGAGGATGTTGTTAATTGCTGAAACCATTGCTTTTCTTCCTTCTTCCTTCTTCCTTCTTCCCTCTTCCTTCTTCCTTCTATCATAACTAATGACTATTTCTAATTGTTTTGAAACGTTGCGAAAAAGCAACCAATGTGCATTGATTCCTTTTATTACTGCTGGCGACCCCGACTTGGAGACAACTGCTAAAGCACTGCAAATTTTGGATGATAACGGTGCAGATGCGATCGAGCTTGGGGTTCCCTATTCTGACCCGCTAGCTGACGGGCCGGTGATTCAAGCCGCTGCTACAAGGGCTCTACAGCGGGGAACCCGGTTAGATGCGGTGCTGGAAATGGTAGCGAAAGTTAGTCCGAATTTGCGATCGCCCATCATTCTCTTCACATACTACAACCCGATTTTGTACCGAGGTATAGAAACCTTTTTGCAGCAAATCAAAAGTGCCGGAGTTCAGGGATTGGTTGTACCAGACTTGCCCTTAGAAGAAGCAGACAGTCTCATCCAACCTGCCAACAAATTAGGGATTGAACTAACATTATTAGTTGCTCCCACAAGTCCCAAAAGTCGCATAGAAGCGATCGCTCGTCAGTCTCAAGGATTTATTTACTTAGTCAGCGTGACGGGGGTGACGGGAGTGCGCGAAGGCTTAGACACGCGAGCAAAAGAGTTGCTGCAAGAAATCCGCAGCATCACCGACAAACCCATCGGCGTCGGGTTTGGTATCTCGAAACCCGAACACGCTCGCCAAGTGAAAGAATGGGGTGCAGATGCTGTGATTGTTGGCAGTGCTTTTGTCAAACGCTTGGCCGAAGGTACTCCAGAACAGGGTTTAGAGGCGATCGGCGAATTCTGCAAAAGTCTCAAAACAGCGATTCAAAATCCTTAGCAACTGTACAGATACTTTCAGCCATTAGACAGATGTGTGCGATCGGGATGTGCCGCCACAATTGCGATTAAAGACCTTGTTGTACTTGAGATCATACACCACCTTCCTTCTAGTTCCTGACTAGAAGGTTTTTTTTGATCCCAAAACGCAAAACGTTTCTACGCAGTGCCCGCACAGAGAACCAAACAGCTATGTAGGGAAACGGCACAGCCCCGTGTCCGGCGCGGGGTGCGGCGACTTTTAATAATTGGTAGAAGATTGAGGATTGTCCATTCCTTGTTCCTTCTTACTTCTTCCTTCTACTATAACTAGAGGAATCTAACTTGAGATAGATGAAAAGCTCCTGTTTCTCTTCGTATACTTAAAAAATTGTTGAAGTGCCTAATTTAGTAATGCTAGCCATCTACAGAACCACCAGGCATTTGATCATCTCACAATAGAAAGGAGCATTTTTGTCAGGAACTCAGGGCTAAGTGCCACTGAGCTTGTAAGAAATTGCAAGCTGTTCTGACCAGACCCCCCGCATGGCGGAGACGTTATTTAGGTCACGACACCGGCGAATGCGACGCCAGTTTTCCGCTCTGTCATCTGCAATTAAACAGTTTTAAAGTCACTGAAACAGTGTTGCAGGTCTAACAAGCCTTTATAACCAGGTCGAGGCGAACATTACCCCGCAAGGGAGAAAGGAGACAACCATATCTCCATCGGAGGGCAACCATACCTCTCCAACCCAGAAAGGGGATTCAAAGCGGTTGAAACCGCCGCGTCGTTTCCCTCTCAGGGCTCAAGCCACGCTTGTTTCCCACTTACCGAGCATTTTTATGAAGAGACTAACTGCATTTCTGAAAAAAATTCGAGCTGTACAAATTTTAACAGTGTTTCTGGCTGGCGTTTTAGTATTAGTGAGTACGGCCTGCAGCCGCCCTGATGTGACGGCCGGAAAAACTGATGCGATAGTAGGAAAAACTGATGTGAAGGTAGGAAAAACTGCCGACCAAATTAGAGAAGAAGTGCCTTCAGGGGCTGTAACGTCCGAATTCAAAGGCGGCATGAACGATTACAGCGATGTCGATCCTAGAAACAAAAAGATGACAACAACAGAAGCAAAAGCTCAGCTTCTCAAAGATCAAGCCCAGCAACGCATTGACACGAAATCTAGCAACAATGTAGGCGAAAATGTACGGCGGGTAGCGGATGACGCGCCTGACAAACTCGACCAAATTGGCCAAAAGGTGAAGGACGATGCTCGCACAGCCCAGCGCAAAGCTGATGACTTTGGCGACAAAACCAAACAAGGCTTTGCTAATCTTAAAGAAAACACTCGCGAAGGCTTGAAGGGAGCAAAAGATATTGTTAAAGAAGCTACCGAGGGAGCAAAAGAAAGAGCAGCAGAGGGTACTGAGTCTCTGAGATATGGTACCAGCGGCGGCTAAGAAAATATCAATGATGCAGCGCGAGATGCAAAATAGAACGCTGAAGATGCCTCGAACAAGGTTCGCTGGAAAGTGAATCTAGATCTCGAAATAACTCAACGAGTGGCAGAAACAGTGGCAGACGCGATCGACTAATCTCAAATAACGCTGTTTCCTTCTCGGGAAGCTACATTCCGACAGGGGTTTTAACCCCTGTCGGAATCTAGGTAAAGTCGTCTGAAGACTACTGTCTATTACTATTTGATTTGGTTTCAAACCCCTGAGAGGGCTATTAGCCCGGAAGTAGAGTGCAGGGGGGTTTCACCACAATCCAAATGCCCTGTCCTTTTCTAGGGGGGACTGGAATGCTACTGCTTTCATGACGGATTCTTTATAATTTCTATAGATTGTATTTGGACTTTTTAAGGTATTAACTTTTTGACCGGCTTCGCGGAAATTTGGGCGATCGAGCTAAGCTGTTCTGCATTTAAATTGTCTGTCAAAAAACAATCAAACTCTCGTGGGGTGGGCGTCCCGCCCGCCTCGAATATGCAATTTAAATGCGCGACAGCTTATATTAAATTCAATTAATTACCCATTGTATTTTTCAAGACATGATAAGGCGGTGTTTCTACGGTATTTCGCGTTCATTGAATCGCATTTGAGATTAACAGCAGAAACTTATACGTAAGTAAAAAGCTTTAATCGCGATCGGCAAAGTATAAAATGTTGTTATTTAACAGATAATTGGATTTTTTGATCGACATCTCGAAAATTATGCTGTTTATGCCCTAAGATATATAGACTAAGTTTTGTCAAGCTAATGTCTGGGTTGAGGTCAGCCGATATGGACACAATAATAAATGCAGTAGATTTGACTACGGTAATACCGGGGTATCGCGCAATTGCTCAATCGTACACTGATTCTCGATCGGCTATCGATCGGTTCGTGCGCGAGAAAGACCAACAACCTGCAGCTAAAATTCTCAAACCTACGTCATTGTGGCGGAGGATTTGCGGGAGGCGGTGCTGCCACAATCCCAAAAAGTTGCATTAGCGACCGTTAATTGCATCGGTAGAAATAGTCCTCAACCGAACAGACATTCTCGACGAACTCGAACGCAGACCGGTTATTTACAAATACATTAAACCTTCCAATCTTTCAATTAATCTTAACTGTTATCTGCCAGATGGAGGTGTATGAATTTTAGCAAAAAGAGGCCACGGATTCGGGATATATTCGAGCCGTAATCCGCAGCCAATCGACAGGCGAAATGGAGGCAAACCTTATCTTGGGAATTGTGTTTTGATGCTAGTAACGATGATGCACGACTTTTATGATGCACTGGCACATTTGGCAATCTATGCGGATGCCGCACCGGCGGAGCGCCAACAAATCCTGAAGCGCGTTGGGGCTAGTCAGAAAAAACTTAAAGAATTCGCGCACCATACGCCGATCAATTACCAACACAAGTTCGATCTGGTTGAGGCAGAATTGCTGGGCGTTTTGGGACAGATAGCAGAAGCAATGGAACTTTATGATCGAGCTATTACCGGAGCTAAAGCTAACGAATATGTCAATGAAGAAGCTCTTGCCTGCGAACTCGCTGCTAAGTTTTACCTGTCATTAGGAAGGGAAAAAATTGCCCAACTATACATGATAGATGCCTATGATTGCTATGTCCGCTGGGGAGATAGATCCAAAATTGATGACTTAGAAAAACGTTATCCTCAATTATTAAAACCGATTTTAGAACCCGCAAAACTCCCTGCAAATCCATTAGCAAATTTTCCAACACCTCCTGGGCCAAATCAATCGCTTCATCCATCCATTCATCCATCCATTCATCCGTCTGTTTCGGCGAGCGTCTCAGATTTCGGGAATTTTTCAACGCTGCTCAAAGCTTGTCAAGCGCTCTCTAGTGAAAGAGAACTCGATCGACTGATTGCCAAACTGATGCAACTGGCGATGAAAAACACAGGAGCTAACAAAGGAGCGCTGATTTTGCTAAACGGCAATCAATGGGAAATCGCGGCTACCAGCGCGCTCGACAATTCGGGAGTCGAGTGGGCGATCGACTTATCATCCGCAACACTCGATGAAAACAGCGATATCTTGCCGCTCAAAATTGTTGACTGCGTTAAAAATTTATTGAAACCTGTGATTGTTCGGGATCTCGCTCAACAACGTGATTGGGATTCCGACTCCTACATCCTCAAATACCAACCGCAGAGCCTGTTGTGTTGGCCGATTCTCGATCAAGGCAACTTAGTCGGCATTTTGTATCTGGAAAATCGCTTAACCGCAAGAGTTTTTACCCGAGATAGCCTGCAACTTCTCAATCTCCTGTGTTCCCAGGCAGCCATCTGTTTGCAAAATGCTCTGCTATATAAAAAATATCAGGATTACAACCAACAATTAGAGCGATCACTAGTAAAAATTAGCCGAACCGAAGCTCAGCTTGCCGATCAGAAAAAAATGCTCCAAGCGATTCTTGATGTCGCTCCGATTTGGATTTGGATGGTTAATCTCAGTGGTAAAGTTCAGTTTTTGAACAAGACATTTTATCAAGATGTGGGTGTGCCTCTGAGCGATTTCCTAGCTGTCGATCATTATAAAGATATACTGGGGGAGAATGCAGCGGGCTGTTTGGTTTCGGATACCGCCTGCCTTGCCCAAGATTTGCCGCATTACTCCAGCGAAATTCTCAGATTTGTTGACGGCAAACTACACGATTTAGAAATCACGAAAGTGCAGTTAAAAAATTCCCAGGGTGAGACGATCGGGATTATTGGTTTGGGTGATGATGCCACTGAGCGCAAGCGAGCAGCCGAACTTTTGCAAGAGCAAAATCAACACCTAGAACGAACTTTAAAAAATTTACAACAAGCACAACTGCAAATCGTGCAAAGTGAGAAAATGTCGGCATTGGGTAATTTGGTCGCCGGAGTCGCCCACGAAATTAACAATCCGATTGGGTTTATTTCTGGCAATTTAAGCGAAGGTAAAAGGAGTTTGGAAGATGTTATCGAACACTTAGAATTGTATCGCTCCGCTGCCTCGCAATCGGAAATAGCCGACCACGCCCAAGAGATAGACCTCGATTATCTTTTGGAAGATTTACCGAAGATGATTGATTCAATGCAACTCGGATGCGAGCGCATTTGCAGCATCAGCAACAGTTTGCGTACCTTCTCCCGAGGCGACAAAGACTATAAAGTTCCATTTAATATTCACGAAGGCATTGATAGCGCTATTTTGATTTTGAAACACCGTCTCAAAGCAAACGAACACCGCCCGCAGATCGAAGTGATCACTAAATACGGTAATCTCCCTAAAATCGAATGTTTCCCCGGTCAATTGAATCAAGTTTTCATGAACCTGCTTGCCAATGCGATCGATGCCTTAGAAGAGTCAAATATAGGACGCAGTTTTAGTGAAATTACCGCCAATCCCAACCGCATCACGATTTGCACGAATCTAGTCGGTGAAGGGTACATTAAAATGAAAATTGCTGATAACGGCACCGGCATCAAAGAGGAAGTTAAACAGCAGATATTCGACCATTTGTTCACTACGAAAGGTGTCGGCAAAGGAACTGGATTGGGGTTGGCAATTGTCCACCAGATTGCGGTCGAAAAACATGGCGGAAGCATCGAGGTGAATGCGGAGCTAGGAATTGGCACTGAGTTTGCGATAGTTTTGCCTGTGAAGGGAGAAAATTGAATTAAAATTAAATGTTTTTTGGGCGATCGCGTAATAACATATACTGACTTTGATTCCGGTCTTTTTTTGGAAGCCTTGACATAACTCTTTTAAAGTATCATCATTTTTTTGTTCAAGCAGTTGTTCAATCACATCAATTTTCCCCACCACCAACTTTGAGAAAAATCGCGCACCGTGAGAAAGGGGAGCTAGACTTTTTACTTTTCCCTAGCGAATGGGCGAGTTTTTGAACGAAGCCTTGAGCTAACTTAGGGCTTGCTGAAAAAGCCTAAAACCCTTACATCAAAAGACTTGGACTCGTTTTAGCGCTGAAAATGTGCAAAGATAGTAG
>JARCMA010000172.1 GCA_030248405.1 Microcoleus sp. MP8IB2.171 | reverse complement strand
AGTCATGGAAGCCCTTGCTTGCGGCATCCCCAGCGCCGCATTTAATATTGGGGGACTGCCCGATATGATCGAAAGATATTGAAGTTGTTTCGATCAAAGCTCGTGGCAATACCGGCGGCGATGTGGCAATCGAGGCTGGGGGAGCATTTCGGGCTGCGGGAACAGGAACGCCTGCAGAGCGCGCCCAGGTCAGCATTTCTACAGACGGGCTGGCTCAATCGGGTTCACAGACGCTGCTGCAAAGCACTTGCTCGTCGGGAACCTGCACGGCGGCGACTGTTGGGACGGGAAACTCGAAGTCGAACACTGCCACATCCTCAACTGCGATCGGGCCGCTGGCGATCGTGCCGAGTCCGGCACCAACTACCAGCGTGGAACTGAAAACAACAGGCAATTCTCAACAAATTGTGACTCAGACCCCCGCAGTGTCTGCGCCAAAGAGCAGTACCACAAATGTCTCGCCAGAACCTGCTGCTGGGCCTGTTGAGGCGCGGCCGAACGAGACTGCTGCCGGCCCGGTACTGCTGTCGCCGTCGGTGTTAAAAGACAATTTGGGTACGCCTGCGACGACAGAAAACGGCAGCGTGGCAACAACTCCACAGAAGCCGGCGAGTGCGGTGAGTGCAGAAAGTATCGGGAATGTGAGGGTTCCTGAGATTTCTCGATCGAGTTCGATCGCGCAACTAAGTCCGATCGACGCAGTGCAGCAAAGGGATATAACTCAGGGCCGGGAATTTGAACGTTACTTTGGGGGCAATCTCGATCAAAAGTCTGTCACGCAGCAAAGTATTCGAGATACTCTCAGCAGCGTCAATCGGCTGACTGGGGTTAAACCCGCTATCCTTTACGTGTGGGCGAAAGAGAAACATTTAGAAATTGTGTTGTTATTGCCTGACGGCAAAAGTGTTTTTAAAAGCGTGCCTGCAAGCCGCGAGACAGTGCTGCAAGTTGCTAAAGAATTCACTAATGCTATCAGAACTCCCAGGAGATTGAATGCTGCTGACTACAAGCAACCTGCCGAGCAACTTTACCGGTGGTTAATTGCACCCCTGCAACCAGAATTGGAGGCTAACAAGATTGACACCTTGGTGTTTTCGATGGATGCCGGTTTGCGAACTTTGCCTTTGGCTGCTCTTTACGACGGCAAGCAGTTTTTGGTAGAAAAGTACAGCTTGGGGCTGATTCCGAGTTTGAGTTTGACTGATACTCGCTATGCCGATGTTAGGGGTTCGGAAGTTTTGGCGATGGGTGCGTCGAATTTTCCTGCCAAATACGATCAAAATCCTTTGCCTGCGGTGCCGCTGGAAATATCGACAATTGTGGGCAAGATTTGGCCGGGTTCGTCTTTTCTCAATGAAGCTTTTACTTTGGCAAATTTGAAGGGTAAGCGCAATCAACCGCAATACAAAATTATTCATTTAGCTACTCACGGCGATTTTCAGCCTGGGGGGGCCGAAAATTCTTACATTCAGTTTTGGGATACTAAGTTGCGGTTGAATCAGTTGGAGGAGTTGAAGTTATCCAACCCGCAGGTGGAGTTGTTGGTTTTGAGTGCGTGCACTACTGCGGTGGGTGACGAACAGGCTGAGTTGGGGTTTGCGGGGTTGGCGGTGCACGCTGGGGTAAAATCGGCTCTGGCGAGTTTGTGGTATGTCAGCGATGTCGGTACTTTGGGGCTGATGACTGAGTTTTACCAGCAGTTGCGTACCGCGCCGATTAAGGCTGAGGCTTTGCGTCAAGCGCAGTTGGCGATGCTGCGGGGTGAAGTGCGGTTGCAGGATGGTTATTTGGTGCGATCGGGCAACAATCAAGCTCTGCCTTTGCCTGCGGAATTGGCCGCCAGGGGCGATCAAAATTTGTCGCATCCTTATTATTGGGCTGCTTTTACGATGATCGGTTCGCCTTGGTAATCTTGGTAATATAGTTTTGGTTAAATCTCTTTCCTGTTATGCCGAAATTTGAAGACCAACTCGACATAGTTTATACTAGCGATCGCGCCTGCTGGCGGCAATGGTTGGAGCAAAACTATGGAAATGCGATCGGAGTTTGGCTGGTTTATTACAAAGTCAAAAGTGGCAAACCAAGCGTGCGGTACAGCGAAGCAGTCAAAGAAGCACTTTGCTTTGGTTGGATTGACAGCAAAGTCCAATCCTTAGATGCAGAGAGTTACCGACAAATATTTACGCCTCGAAAATCCAAAAGTGTCTGGTCAAAATTGAACAAGCAATATATCGAAGAATTGATCGCCGAAGGGAAGATGACGGAAGCTGGGTTAGAAAAAATTATAGCAGCCAAACAAGATGGCTCATGGACAAGTTTAGATTTGATTGAAGCATTAGTAATTCCAGCAGACTTAAAAGCAGCTTTAGAAACAGACGATGCTGCAAACAGCAACTTTGCAGCATTCAACAAAACAACTCAAAAAAATATTCTATTTTGGATTCAAAGTGCTAAACGCCCAGAGACAAGATTGAGCAGAATCGAGAAAACTATATGTTCGGCGGCACAAAACAAAAATCCCTTGATTCGCTAGTATACCAGATCGAACTATACACTAAAAATTTAGAAAATGTTCCACACCATTCTTGTCGCAGGAGCAAGTCGCGGAATTGGGCTGGCGGTTGCCCAGCACCTCGCGCCGAAGTCTCGCCGTTTGCTAGCCGTATCCCGCACGCCTTCACCAATTGGCGAATGGATAAGTGCTGACTTGTCAGATTTGACTGGTGTTGAGACAGCAGTGCAGGCAATTAACAGCGATGTACTCGACGCCTTGCTGTACGTGGGAGGTACTTGGGAAACTAATGCTTTTACCAACCAATATTGTTTTGAAAACTGTTCGGATGAAGATATTGCACGAGTCATTGCTGTGAACTTGATTGCACCAATTCGACTGGTTAAGGGGCTGTTGCCTGCACTCAGGCGATCGGACAATCCGAAAATAGTGTTTATGGGCGCTTTGTCGGGGCGCGATAATTTCCCTGCCCGCGAGGTTGCAAATTCAGCATCCAAGTTTGGATTGCGAGGAGTGGTTCACGCGCTGCGGGAGGAATTGCGATCGCAACAAATAGGTGTCACCGTAATTAATCCGGGCAATGTGGGAACGCCGGAGGTACTGGGGGATCTGGAAGCGGAAGGAATGCTGGGCGGTCATGCAATTCCACTCGCTGACCTACTTTGTATTATCGACTGCGTGTTGTCCTTATCGCGTGCAACTTGCGTCAAAGAAATCGATTTACCTGCAATGCTTGGCACAGGGGCCTGATCGGGTGTGTAATATTATGTCCCCTTAATTACCCGCAATCAAAACGTTTCGTAGTAAGGACTTTAGCCATCAGAAAAACAAGGACTGAAGTCCTCACTACGAACCAATCTGTTCGATCGTGAGGACTTTAGCCATCAGAAAAACAAAGACTAAAGTCCTCACTACAAAGCAATTTCACTAATTGCTAGCTGCTATTTGACTCAAGCGTTTGAGGATGCGGAGCACATCATAAAGTTCGTTACCGGGGTTGCGGGTGAGATACCCCTTAGATGTGGTATATCGAGGTGATTCTCCTTGGACTAACTTGACAAAAATGAAACTGCCACCTGTAGCAATCATGCCGTAACTAGGGCGATCGGGATTGGGATTTGCCAGCATATAAGCTAAGATTTGCGCCAGCCCCGCTTCGATGGAAAATGAAACTCGTTTCGATTCGATTACCATCAGCCACAACTGGTCTTTCAAAACTAAAGTGTCTATGCTACCTTTGATGATTACCCCTTCGTCTTCTTCGGAAATTTCGACAGATTTTTCCGGTTTAATGTAGAAAGGATACAGGTAAAACTCGCCAGCAAATAACAGCGGAGAGACGATCGACAAACTGATGGTTTTTTCCAGCATCGGCGGATACTCCAGTAAGTTGAAGTAACCCGCTTTGATTTGATCTAGCTGTCGTTTCTGAAAGTCTGTGATTTCTGGTAACTCGTCTTGCCATTCTCGAAAAAATTGGTCGTCTGTAACAAGTTGCAGGTTAAAAAGTGTTTTTAATTCTGCTAATGTGACATTTTTAGCTTGAATTGTTTGAACCATAATTTTAATTTACTAATTCCAAATCTTTTGCAAATTAAGCACAAATCCCGGCAAAACATTTTCTCCAGAAAGGGTGAGAGGAGATTGTAAAACTTCCACATCTTGACCGGGGCGATAAATTTCAATTTCCCGTTTTTTACGGTTAATCAGCCAACCCAAACGGCAGCCATTATCCATATATTCTTGCATTTTTTCCTGAGTCTTTTTCAGGCTGTCCGTCGGAGAAAGCAACTCGATTACAAAATCAGGACACAAGGGGATAAATTTGTCTTTTTGTTCGGGTGTCAAAGCTGACCAGCGCGATTTCTCTACCCAAGACACATCAGGAGAGCGATCGGCTTTATTGGGCAAAGTAAATCCTGTGGAGGAATCAAAGGCTTCACCGAGTTCGGTTTGATCGTTCCATATCCAGAGTTGAGCGCCTGCTGTTAAGTTGCGTTTCCCTGTTTCTCCTCCGGTTGGCGGCATGACAATTAATTCTCCGTTGGCATTGCGTTCTAATTGTAAATCTGGGTTGTCTTCGCACAGTTGATAGAACTGTTCGGAAGTTAGTTTGATAATAGAATTTAGGTTTAATGTGATAGCATTCATTATTATTAACCTGCGGATTTTTTAAACATAATTAAGAATTAAAAATGGGATAATTCATTTTTAATTCTTAATGCTTAACTTCTAATTCTACTGCAATTGTTGGATTCTGTTGAGCGCGTCTTGATACGCACTTGTTCTGCCGCCTTGTTTGTAAAGTTCTGCTGCTTTCTGAAAGTCGGCAATTGCTTTTGGTTTGTCTTCTGTTTCCAGGTAAGCTAAAGCTCGGTTGTAGTAAGCGTC
Source organism: Microcoleus sp. MP8IB2.171 (assembly GCA_030248405.1). Classification (GTDB taxonomy): domain Bacteria; phylum Cyanobacteriota; class Cyanobacteriia; order Cyanobacteriales; family Microcoleaceae; genus Microcoleus. Next base: position 11,240 of record JARCMA010000172.1, on the reverse strand, counting down.
GGCAAAACCGGGATTGGCTTTGATCGCCAGCGTGTATGCTTGAATAGCAGTGGAACCGCGTGTGGGTTCGGTTTGGGGCAAGCCGGCGGTGATGAAAGTGCGGGCATTACCGATATTAAAATACAATTCAGGGGTATATTTGGGCTTGAAAGCGAGTGATCTGTTGAAATCCGCGATCGCCTCCCAAGCATCTCCTTGATCTAACCGCGAAAGTCCTCGAAAATAATAGGCTTGGGCATCTTGCGGATTGGCTGTGGATACCGGGCCGATAGTTGCGGGAGTATTGTCTACTTTCAACTCAGATTTGTTCATTCCCGCCGCCACTAACTTCGCGATAAATGTATTGATGGGAACTGCAGCATTAAATCCGGTTTTGATCGGGGCGACTTCGCCGGAACTGGTTTGGGCAAAACCGAATTCGCCTTGTCCGTGCAAACCGACGACTCGGCCTTCGGAATCGAAAACTGGGCCGCCGCTCATACCGCTCCAAGTTACTGCCTGATACCGCAAATTGTAACCTTCGGGGCGGTTGTGCGGGCGGCTGGTAACGAGTCCGGGAGAGAGTTCTGGTTCTCTTTCTGCGCCGAACAGTCCGCCGGTAGCGGGATAGCCGTAAACGTAGATTTGACTGCCGATGACGGCTAGATCGGAATCTGCGATCGTCGCGACTGGATATTCTTCGGGACTTTCAAATTTGACTACTGCTAAATCCGCGTCTGTGGCGGCTGCTTGCAAGCGGGTGACTGCGGTTGCTTGATAGTTTTTGCCGATCGAGGTGCGAACAGTATATTTCACGTCTGCTTTTTCTACAACGTGGTTGACTGTTAAAACTGTGTAAGTTTTGCCTGTTTTGGCAATAATTACGCCTGAACCGTCTCCTAGGGAACTGTTAATTTGTACTGTCAGCGGCCCGGCAATGTTGGCGACTTCTTGGGCTGTTTTGGCGATCGCAGGTTGGCTAATGACTATGGTTAAGGCTGCGGTAGTTCCTGCTAGCAAGGTGCTTAAGGTGTCGAAACGAGAAAAATTTATATTCATGGTATTGGTAATTTGACGTAAAGGCGATCGGCTTTGTTATTTACTGATCATTTTACTCGCTTTTTTGTTCCGCGATTCCCTATGTCCCCACTCAGTTGTAAGGTGTGCAGTGCGAACCTTCCTGATCTAAAAGTAGATTTGCCAACTTATTAAAACTCAACAATACATGACTCAAACTCGGTGCTTAATTCTTCCTTAGTCATCGTTCCCCGTGCAACTTGCATGACTAAATCATAAGCTCGATCGTCCGTCAAATTCAGAGTGCAGCCATTCAAACGCAAAAAGGTATCTGCTACCGCAAAAGCAGTTCTTTTGTTGCCATCAATAAATGGATGATTCATCGCTATGTGATAGAGATAGGCGGCAGCTTGTTCGCTAATTGTTGGATGCAAAAGTTGACCACCAAAAGTTGCTTGAGGTTGAGCCAAAGCTGACTCTAACAAGCCTTCATCTCTAACGCCAGAAGTGCCACCAAATCTTTCTATCTGTCTGGCGTGGATACTTAAAACCATACTTGTGCTGACAAAATTAGGAGTTTGCAAGGCGACGATAAACCTCCTTTCTTTCGCGTTCTGAATCTAGATATGCCTGCCATGTTTTGGATTCTAGTTTTTGTTCTTCCTCAGTTTTCAAGGAAAGTACAAATTCAAGCACTTTCAGCAGCAACGGTTCTGGTACTTGGTCAAGTTCTTGAAGAAGTTGGTCTTTTGCGGTCATGTTTCCTCCTAAGTTATTTTACAACCATTTTACAACTTACAGAGCAGATGATCAAGGGCTACCCGTAAAATTCGGCGGTTTCAACCGAGTCATAGTCAAACGAAGAGAGTCGGCGGTTGAAACCGTATCTATACAAACGAAGATAAAACTCGGCGGTTGAAACCGCGTCTTGTCAAACGAAGTCTGCCTCCGCAGACTGAAGAGTAGAGTAAAGTTAGATTACAAAGTTTGATGTTTTGTTGCCCATTGGACGATCGCCTCAGTCAACCCATCTAAGGTATATTCTGTCGCTTCTACGTCTAACTTGCCCAATAATTTTTGGCAGCTTTTGGAAGTTTCCGGGCCGATGGATGCAATACAAATGTTTTTTAGCCAATCCTGAGATAAGGAAAGTTCGGGAGTTTTTTCTAGGAGATGGCAAAAGTTCTGCACGGTTTTGGAACTGGCAAAGGTTATGATATTTACGGCTTGATTTTGGAGTGCTGCTAGGGCGATCGGATCAATATTTTCGGGACAGCAAGATTGGTAAGCTGGTACTTCTATTACTTGCGCTCCTTGGGCGGTGAATTCTTTAACTAAAACTTCTCTGCCGCCGCTTTCTACTCTGGGAAATAAAATTTTGGAGTTTTGCAATTGGTCTGGGAAGTTTTCGACTAGGGAGTCGGCGACAAAGTGGGGGGGAATAAAGTCTGGTTGTAGAGAGTGCGATCGCAAACTTTCTGCTGTTTTTTTCCCAACTACTGCTATTTTAATGCCAAATAAGCTGCGCGCGTCTTTGCCTTTTGCTTGTAATCGTTGAAAAAAGCAGTCTACAGCGTTGTGGGAAGTGAGAATTAACCAGTGAAAGCTTGACATTTGGGCGATCGCGCTATCCAACGCTTCCCAACTCGAAGGTGCACCAATTACCAAGGCTGGCATTTCGATCGCGCGGGCTCCTTGTTGCTGGAGTCGATCGCTAAATTCAGCCGACTGAGAAACTGATCGCGTGACTAAAATGGTTTTTCCTGCTAGTGGCAATTTGCTGTTATTAGTGGTGACTGGTGTATCAATCATATTTGTGCTTTCTGGCTGGATTAAATATTCGCGCAATCTGACTACTTCCCCAATTACGATCACGCAAGGCGATAGAGATTGACCTGCTGTTTGCTGTACAATGTTGGAGAGAGTACCGAGCCAAATTTGCTGTTCGGGGCGGCCACAATCTCGGATAATGGCGATCGGAGTTTCGGGCGATCGTCCGTGATTTTGCAGTTTCCAGACTATCTCGCTCAGATTTCGCCCTCCCATCAATATTACCAAAGTTTCTATCTGCACTAATGCTTCCCATTCCAGAGCATCCGGTTCGTGGGCGCTCATCACTGCAAAGCAACGGCTCATTACCGGATCTGTGAGGGGAATTCCTGCTAGTAAAGGTGCGGCTAAGGCGGAAGAAATTCCGGGTATTACTTCAAAGTCGCAGCCCGCTGTGATTAATGCTTGAATTTCGGAACTAGAACGACCAAAAATAAATGGATCTCCGCTTTTTAAGCGCACTACTTGTTTCCCAAATTTGCAATGTTCTACCAGCAAACGGTTTATTTCTTGCTGTTGGGTGGAAGGTTTGCCGCCACGTTTGCCGACTTCTATTTTCCGACAAGTTGCTGGGATTAATTCGAGTTGCGGGATGTCGATGAGAGCGTCGTAGATTAAGACTTCGGCTTGGGATAGCAGTTTGTGCGATCGTACTGTCATCAAGTTACAATCTCCGGGCCCCGCACCGACTAGATAAACTTTCCCTTTGTGGTTTTTCACAATTCCTCCTCCGTGGTATACTTTCTCTCAGAGTAGTTGGTTATATCTCAAATATTTCACCATTCTCAAGAACGGGCTCTCCGGCCCGTTCCACAAAGAGTGAATTTTCTTGTGGGGTGGGCCGAAGAACCCGCCCATAAAAAGCTTCTTGAGAATCGTGCAATATCTCAGTTATATTTAATTTTATGCAGATTATCATCATTACGGCCGCCGATGCAAATTACTTTGAATTGGTGCGAGGTACTATTTTATCGGTGCGGGAAAAACCACAGGGTGAAAATGTGGCGATCGGCTTTTTCGATCTCGGCTGCACTCCCGAACAATTGCATTGGTTAAAAACACAAGTTAATATCATTCAAAAGCCCGATTGGGACTTTGACTTTCCGGGCAGAAATGAAGCTGCCGAACATTTAAAAGGATTATTAGTTAGACCTTATTTGCGAAAATACTTTCCCAATTTTGATATATACCTTTGGATAGATGCGGATGCTTGGGTTCAAGACTGGAGAGCAATTAATTTGTTGGTTGAAGGAGCATCGCGCCGGGGGCTGGCAATTATTCCCGAAGTTCACAGGGCCAGCTTGCAGCAGTACGGACAACTTCCTCAATTTTGGCAGTGGGTTTATCAACAATATGAAGCTAACTTTGGGAAGAAATTGCTAAGAAATTCTACAGTTATCCGATATTAAATGCCGGAGTTTTCGCCCTCCGAAAAGATGCTTTGCACTGGGAAATATGGGCGGAAAAACTCAATCAAGGATTGCAGAAGTCCGGCTGTGTCATGACAGACCAATTTGCCCTCAACCTGGCTGTTTATAGTGGCGAATTGTTCAATCTGACTGAAATGCTCCCAGCTTGGTGCAATTGGATATTCAACGGTTTTCCGGTTTGGGACAAGCAGCGAGGCTGTTTTGTGGAGCCGTACTTGCCGCAGGAGGCGATCGGCATTTTGCATTTAGCTGGCCGCCAGCAGTTTGACCGAGTACAATTGAGGGCAACTGACGGCGATCTACTGGAAATTAGCGTCCGTTATCAACCTACAAAACAGGCAGCACTACCAATATTTCAAGAACTAAAAATGACCGATAAAGCACATGAAATTAACAAAAGTAATTTATTACAACCAGGCGATTATGTTTCCCCACGGTTCCAAATAATTATACCTGACTCCTATTTCCCCAATATGATTATTGCCGATCCAAATGCGAGTAATTGGCCTTATTTGCGCCGGGAAATTCCGCATAATTGGTATGCAGATAAGCGCTATCCATTTATCGGGTTTTTGAATCGCGACGAAGCGCACATTCTTTACAATACAGCTCTGCAATTCAAAGGTAAAAAAGCCTTAGAAATAGGCTGCTGGCTAGGGTGGTCAGCCTGTCATTTAGCTCTCGCAGGAGTTGAGTTAGATGTCGTAGATCCGCTGTTAGAAAGAGAGGACATTAGACAAAGCGTAATCGACTCAATTCAAGGTGCTCTAAATGCCTCGGGTGTTCAAACATCAGTGGAGCTAATACCAGGCTACAGCCCCCAAAGAGTCGAAGAATATTCCGCTCAATTCAACCGCAAATGGTCGTTAATTTTTATTGACGGAGAACACGGAGAACCGGGGCCGTTAAATGACGCAATTGTTTGTGAAAAATTGGCTGAGGAAGATGCAATAATTTTATTTCACGATTTAACTGCTCCCGATGTGGCTCAAGGTTTAGATTACTTGAAGCAAAGGGGATGGCAAACGGTAGTATATCAAACAATGCAAATTATGGGTGCAGCTTGGCGTGGCAATGTTACGCCCGTCCAACATCAACCAGACCCCAATATTTCCTGGCAGTTGCCAGCACATTTGCACGGTTACAATATTAGCAGTTTAGAGACAATTAATTCTCAAACAGCCAGCCAAACCAATCAAAACCAACAGTCATCTTATACAAGAGATTTTTACCAATTAATCGGAGAAGGAACTCGCAGTTCTGCTAGAGAAATTATTCCCCTGCTGTTAGACTTGCTGCAACCAATTTTACCTAAAAGTGTGGTAGATGTGGGCTGCGGTACGGGAAGCTGGTTAGCTGCGTTTCACAAGTTGGGAATTGCTGATTGTTTGGGAATAGATGGCGATTATGTCGATCGCACTATTTTACAAATTCCTTTAAATCAGTTCCAATCCGCCGATTTAAAGCAACCGCTGCAAATAAACAGAAAGTTTGACTTAGCAATTTCCCTGGAAGTTGCGGAACATTTGCCCGCTACCTGTGCAGAAAACTTTGTTAATTCTCTCACTCAACTAGCACCAGTGATTCTGTTTTCGGCTGCGATACCATTTCAAGGAGGCGTCGAACACGTTAACGAACAGTGGCCACAATATTGGGTTTATTACTTTCAGAAAAACGGCTATGCAGTTATTGACTGCTTGAGAAAAAAAATATGGAACAATGACAAATTAGAGCCTTGGTACGCTCAGAATATCTTGATTTTTGTTAAACAAGAATACTTGTCGGGACATCCAAGGTTAGTAAATGAATATCAAAATACCGATCTGAATCAATTAGCCATCGTCCATCCCAAGATTTATTTTTACAGCTTGCAAGCTGCTAGAAATTCGGCACATAATTTACAATCAGAAAGTGTCAAACAAGTTTCACCATCGCCACAATTGGCAGATCAACCTTTGGTATCTGTGATTATTCCCTGCTACAATCAATCTCATTTTTTGCTGGAAGCAGTAACTAGCGTGATTAACCAAACTTACAAAAATTGGGAAATTATCATTGTCAATGACGGCAGCTTAGATACTACCATCACAGTTGCCAAGAATTTAATAGTAGCAAATTCCCAATATCAAATTAGGCTTGTAGAACAAACAAATCAAGGGCTTTCAAGTGCTAGAAATGCTGGCATAGCAGCAGCAAACGGTGAATACATTATGCCTTTAGATGCCGATGATATCCTAGCTAAAAACGCCTTGACTGACCTTTTAGAAATATGTTTAAAATCAAATGTACCTTGCGTAGCATTTGGTTCTTATCAAATGTTTGGCACTGAAAATCGCATAGTACCCAGTTACGAGTTGTATTCTCCCGAAAATATCAAGCAATCTAACATGATTCACCCGTCTTCACTCTATCACAAATCTATTTTGGATTTGGTCAGCGGGTACAAAGTTGGGATGAAGGAAGGTTACGAAGATTGGGAGTTTTGGGTTAACTGTCACAAGCACAATATTCCCTTTTTGGGAACGAGAGAAGTAGTTGTCAATTATCGGCGTTCCCAGGGTTCTATGTTGGCAAAAGCTCAGCAATATCATCAAAAGTTGGTAGCACAAATTGTTTGTTACAACCGGGAAATTTACGATATGGAAAGCGTGAATAGTGCTGAAAAGCTATTGGGACTAATCGCAAGTTAATCTTGATTCTTTATTTTTTAGTCTCTTAGAGAGGGACTTCGTTTGTGTAGACGCGGTTTCAACCGCCGTCTTATCTCACATTGAGTATCACATCAAGAAAGCGCTTAACCTGTTTTTCCCAAGTCCAATTGAGCATAAAATTAGCCGCAGCTAAACCGCGACTTTTTGCTTCTTCGCGATTAGTATAAACTTGCTCCAAAGCCTCAACAACTTCTGCAACCTCAGACTCTCCCCAACCTTCTACACCGGAAAAAGGAGCAGTAGGTTTAACTCGTCCTTGATTCGATAAAGGATAGCAAATGTTATGGTAAATCAAGTCTAAATGACCAGTATTTGCTGATAAAATAGTCGGAATTCCGCAGGCCATACTTTCCATCGCGACTAAATTAGTGCCGCCTTCGCAGCGGTTGGTGAAAACAGCGCAGTCAGCTTCTCGCAAAATTTGTCCGGCGAGGTGATTGGGAATTAAGCCGATGTCGATAAAAGAGTCAATCGGCAAACCGTTCGCCACTAACCATTGGGAAATTCCTAAACTTCCGTCGCGGTTGATATTGGGAAGTCCCGCAACGTTTCCGGTTTGTTCGATTCCTAACATATACTGAGGCCAAAAATTGTGCCATGTTGTTAGTAACAAAGCCTCTGGATGTTTGGCGCGAAATCGTTTGAAAGCTGCAATTACAATATCTTGCCCTTTGCGATATTCCAGTTTGCCGCCGGAGAAAATGACGAAGCGATCGCCAAATAGATTAGATTTGGGTGCAGGATGGAAAATTGTTGGGTCAATTCCTTGATGTACCATCGCCACATTAGTCAAGCCGCAGCTTCTCAAAACATCCGCATTCCAGTTGGAACCGGCGACAATGGCGCTATATTTTTTGGCTGTTTCTACTGCTTCTGTTGTGATTCGTGTGTCTTCAAAAAATATGACTCCTATTTCACAAGCGCTGGTAATTTGATTGTCAACTCCAGAGGATGCTAAATTATTCCCCAAAGCGTAAAGTACGGGAAAATTACAACTGATTTGTTTGTCGGAATTGGCTGCTACTAATTCATGAAAAGTTTTATGCTTTTCAATTACAGGTAATAACAGCGATTTATGCAGCGGATTCATTGATTCTGAGGTGATAGATGGCGGTGCTAAAAGTGCAACTTCCCAGGCGGGATTTTGCCGCAGTTGTAGTGTTAAATTCAGGCAGTAAATTCCCCAGCCGCTGGTGATGCTGAGGGGCCAACTAATGCCGATTCCGGTAATTTGTGGGGGAGTTTCTGGGGGTTGGATTTGAGGCGGAGTATAAGAATCTGCGTTACCAGGCTGAGTCTGGGGACGAGAAGAGATTAAGTGTTCTAAAGCTCTTTTTATGCGATCGCAAACTCCATCCCAATCACCGGCTTTTTGCTGGCGAAACAGACGCACAGTGGGATACCAAGGGCTATCTTCGCGATCGAGCATCCACCGCCAATCGGGAACAAAAGACAGCAAAATCCAGACGGGTTTGCCCAAAGCACCGGCTAAGTGAGCCACAGAAGTATCTACGCAAATTACTAAATCGAGTTGCGAAATAATTGCTGCGGTGTCGGCAAAATCGACGCAATGTTCGCTCAAATCTTCAATTTGGTGTTGCTTTAATAAAGTGCGTGAAGCGCTGCTATCCTGTAAGGAATCGCCCCCTGACAAATCTTTCTGAAGACTGTAAAAACTCACTCCCGGAACATCTACAAATTTCAGAAAATCGCTCAATTTACACGATCGCCGATGATTGTGGCGGTGCAGCGGGCCGCCCGCCCACACAATACCTACTTTTAGTTTATTGTTCGGCTCTAGGGAAAATTTAAAATCCTGTGGCGGAGCTAAATAAGGAATATTCGCCGGTATATTTTCCAAAGTCGTTCCCAGAATTCGCGGCAAACTTAGCAGCGGGGCTTGCACTTGAAAATCTACCAAATCACTCGGCTTGACTCCTACTATATCGACTCCTGAAACTCCTTCAAATAAACGCTTTAGCAAGACATGACACGCAACAACAACTTTGCCGCCTTTTTGCTTAACTAAAGGCGCGTAGCGGATAAACTGTATCGTATCCCCAAAACCTTGTTCAGGGTGCAATAAAATTGTTTTTCCCTGCAAATCAGAGCCGTCCCAAAGTGGTTGCTCAAAAGAGCGCTGATCCAATTGTTGAGTTTCCCAGCGCGATTCGTACTCTGCAAAACCAGCATCAAAATTCCCAGTTAAAAGCAAAGCTAATGCTAGTCTCAAGCGCCAATTGGGGGAGTTGGGACGTAGTTGAATTGCTTTATTGTAGAAGTCGATCGCCTCTGCGACTTGCCCCTGTTCTTCGAGGGCAGAACCCAAGTATAAGTTAGTTTGAGCCTGGTTGGAATTGATTTTTAGCGATTTTTGGTAATGAGCAATAGCCTCGCCTATTTGCCCGTTTTCCTGTTTGAGATAACCTAAATAACTGTGGGCTGCGGCGTGGCTGGGTGAGGCGGCAATTACTTGTTCATAACGAGCGGCTGCCTCTGCTTTTTTACCTTGTTTTTCTAAGGCATTTGCTATGTGAAATTGTACCTGTGCGGGCGATAAAAAAAATCGAGGCGAAGCTTCGGTATCTCCGTTACCAGGCACAGCTTGGGAACGAGTAGAAATTAGGTATTTTAAGGCGGTTTTTATGCGATCGAATACTTCCTCCCAATCGCCCGGTGTTTGCTGCCGAAACAGTCGCGCCGTCGGATACCAAGGGCTGTCTTCGCGTTCCAACATCCACCGCCAATCCGGCATAAAACACAGCAAAATCCATAGGGGTTTACCCAAAGCACCGGCTAAGTGCGCGACAGCAGTATCCACGCAAATTACTAAATCTAGTTGCGATATCACTGCCGCCGTATCGGCAAAATCGTTCAAATTGTCGCTCAAATCTATCACGGTAATTTGAGTTAACAAAGTACGATTTCCCGCCGACACTTCTTTCTGAAGACTGTAAAAACTTACACCGGGAATATCTAACAATGTCAGGAAATAGCTTAAATCGCTCGATCGCTGAAAATCCTTCAAATGTTCCGAACTTCCCGCCCAGACAATCCCAACTTTGAAATTGCGATCGCAATTTAGGGAAAATTGCCAATTCGGCGGCGCAGCTAAATAAGGAACATTTGCCGGTATATTTTCTAAATTGGTTCCCAGAATATACGGCAAACTCATCAGCGGTGCTTGCACTTGGAAATCCGGCAATTCATCCATCCGAACAGCCACTTGTTGGATGCCAGGAATCTGCTTAAATAAACGCTTCAGTTCTTGATAGCAAGAAATGATTACTTGACCGCCTTTTTGCTGCACAATTGCCGCGTATCGCACAAATTGAATGGCATCGCCCAAACCTTGTTCGGATCGGAGCAAAATAGTTTGTCCGTTCAAATCTGAACCGTCCCAAACTGGTTCGTCAAAATTCAACCGTGGTAATTTTTTCGCCTGTTCTGTTTGCCAGCGCCACTCGTATTCTGCTAAACCGCGCAGCCAATCCCCAGTCAATAGCAAGACTAAGCTTAAATTGAAATGAGCTTTAATAGAATTTGCATCAAGTTCTATAGCTTTATGGTAACACAAAATTGCTCGATTTACGTCTCCTAATTGTTCAACAGCACTGCCTAAATTAGTAATAGCTTCTAGATAATTATGGTTCAAAGATATGGCTCGTTCCAAGCTAGAAATTGCCTGTTCTATTTTCCCCGCCCCCAAGCATAAATTTCCCAGGTGATAGTGTCCTGTAGGATTGTTTGGTTCTACTTCAATTGCACGCTCGTAAAGCCGTTCAGCCTCATCTAGCTGAGATTGTGTTTGCATCGCCGCACCCAAATTTACCAGCGCTGGCACGTAATTGGAATTGACAGAAAGTGCTTGATGAAAACACGCGATCGCACTCGGCAACTCGTTCTGCTGCTGGAGTATCGCGCCGAGATTGTTGAGAGCTTTGACGTACACCGGATTCAGGGCGATCGCCTTTTGACAGCAAGATATAGCAGCCATTATATTGCCTTGATCTTGCAGCAAAATACCCAAGTTATTGTGCGATTGAGCGCAGTTAGGGTCGATTTCGATCGCGCGCTGGTAATAGGTGGCAGCTTCGGCTAAATCGCCTGTTTGGTGCAGCGTCACGGCCAAATTAGTGGTAGCTTCTATCGAATTCGGCTGCAAAACCAAAGCATTCTTAAAATAAGCGATCGCCTCGGTAAATTTTCGTTGCGACTTGAGAATATTTCCCTGATTAAACTGTTTTTGATATAATTCAATATTGGTTTGAGT
>JARCMA010000019.1 GCA_030248405.1 Microcoleus sp. MP8IB2.171 | reverse complement strand
GTATAATTCTCACAGTGATGACAAACTATTCTTGACGCTCAATTTGAGTACAAGTTTCCACCTTAACTCCAGGCAAGTCTAATCGATACTAAATGAAAATTCATCACAAGAAATGCCCGGTAGCGTGGAAGCTCAGAATGACCAGCGGGAATGGTGCTTTAGCACTGAGAGGAAACGCGACACGCGCAAGCTTCAGCCCCCGTCTTCTTCAATTAGCTTGTCAATATATACCCTAATCTTCGCTTGCCAGTTTTCTACCATCTTCAATCGTTCTCGGATACCCGGCAACACTTTAAGCTGAACAGGAACTCGATCGTAGGCAATTCTATTGTGTGGTATAAATTTCGGGAATGGCATTGTTAATCCTTAATTAAGCTGGTATACTAGCCACTCTAGGATATATTTAAGGTCAAATCAATGCCTAATCCGAAGAAAAATATGGGAGTGCAGCAAATACTGCTACATCCCGACAAAGAGACTGAAGCCTTACTGCAATACCTTTGTGAGCAGTCTGGCAAGGTCTACAACTCAGGCGTGTACTTCGCCCGTCAAACTTTCTTCAAAACAGGAAAGCTGTTAACAGGTAAGTATGACTTAGATTTTGAACCATCAGTAGCCAAGACTCAAACGGCTCAAAGTCTACCATCAACGCCCATGCAGCAAACTCTTAGATCTGTGACAGAATCATTTAAATCCTTTAAGGAATTGCGCTCAATGCACTTCAAAGGGAATCTGCATTTCCAACCAAAAGCACCTGCTTATCTCAAAGGTAGCAAGCTATTCAAGGTGGCATATCCTAACAGTGGCGGTCAAAAACCTAAGCTGATTGATGGGATGTTGCGATTCTCTCTTGGGTTGACGGTGAGGCGTTGGTTTGGAGTCAGTGAATTCTTTCTACCCATGCCTTCAAACCTTGTTATGGCAGCGGTTAAAGAGTTTACGATTCTGCCTAAAAACGGCTCTTTCTACCTTGAGTGCAGCTATGAAAAACCTAGAACTAAAGCTGATGTAAATCAAGATGAAGCGCTAGGCATTGACCTGGGAACGTCTGCCAACATTGCCGCTTGCGTCGATACATTCGGGAATTCCTTCCTGGTTGATGCTTTCGACTTGAAGGCGATGAACCAGTTATGGAATAAGCAGGTTTCAACTCGCAAGGAAGGTAAACCAGAAGCCTACTGGGATTCTTGGCTAGATAAGGCAACCCGTAAACGTAATCATCAGATGCGTGACGGCGTGAATAAAGCGGCCAAAATGATTGTTGGTCATGCCATTAAAAACGGCATTGGGACAGTCGTTTGTGGCTGGAATGAAGGATTCAAAGCTGATGCCAATATGGGTAGAGTCAACAATCAGAAATTTGTTCAAATGCCACTAGCAAAGCTGCGAGACCGAATCAAGCAATTGTGCGAGAGTAACGAACTTCGGTTCGTTGAGACTGAGGAAGCCTATACATCGAAAGCAAGTTTTCTCGATGGCGATTCCCTACCAAAGTTCGGTGAAAAACCGGATGGGTGGAAAGCATCGGGTAAGCGCGTTCGACGTGGTTTGTATCAGTCAGCAGATAAGTCAAGAGTGAATGCAGACCTTAACGGAGCAGCAAACATATTGAGAAAAGTAGCCTCCAACCTAGGCTTAGACCTAGGCAGAGTGGGTAGACGGTCTTTGACGACCGTAGCGAGGATTAAGTTATGGGTAAAACCTACGACTCAACTCCTGTCAGCAGAATCTCAGTCGCTTCAGCGCTGAGAGTGTCAATCTAACTGTATTGATTGCTATATTTTACGCCATAAACTCAGGAGAGCCTTTCCTTCTGCCTCCTGCCTTCTGCCTCCTGCCTCAAAACTCTAATTTCTAGCTTGGCTGCAAAAGTGAGATTCTCCCTACATACCTTCGGGCTCTGATGCGATCGGGCGATCGACAAAATTGCTGTAGGGAAACGCCACTGCCATGTTTTTACCCGCAGCTTTTTTTAATTCGCATAAATTTTCAGTAAATACCGATCTACACAGTCACCCAACCCAAAAGTTAAAATATACCCAATAAAAAATAGCTCCTCCTAGCTGTTTTTTTGGCCAGCTAAATATCAGGGAGTGCATCTACGTGTCAATAAATAAAACGCTCAAAGGCAGAGCCACTAAACCTGCCGCAGGTTTTACAATGATTGAGACATTGATAATTATTTTAATCATAGGGATATTTTGTGCGATCGTCACCCCGTCTTGGCTGATGTTCATCAACAACCACCGTTTAAAGGTATCAGTCGATCGAGCTTATTGGGCAATGGAACTTGCCCACAGCAACGCCAAACGCGACAAAATTTCATGGCAAGCCAGCTTCAAACAAGTAGGAAACAATGTACAAATAGCTATTCATCCAGCCGACATTCCCCCAGGCCAAGTACCAGCCAGTCAATGGAAAGAGTTAGAACCGCAAATTCAAATAGATACAGATGAAACAACAGTGCTCAAAGTCAATGAAAGTAACGAGGAAAAAGAAAAAGGAACAATCAGGCGAGTCATGTTCAACCACCGAGGCTGCCCGGTATCTCGAAGCTACCACGACTGCACGCTAACGAGTATAAGAGCCAAAGGAACCCTAACGCTATATCATCCCAACTTAAGAAACAGCCAACGCTGCATCATCATCTCCACTCTTTTAGGACATAAACGCACCTCCAAAAGACAATCAAAACCCAACGAAAACAAAAGATATTGTTACTGAGTCACTGATTTAGGGTGCGTCAGGCAAAACGATATTACCCGAAATCAGCGCCGTGCCGTTTCCCTACAAATTGGGCGATCGTTACATCTGATCGCCCGATCGCCCGGAACCCGGCAAGCTACGATTATTTTGGGGTAGGGAAACGGCATTGCCGCGTCCTCAATAGCCCTGTTGTCAATGCTGATATGCGATCGGGCTACGAATCATTTTGGGGTAGGAAAACGGCATTACCGCGTCCTCAATAGCTTTGTTGTCGATCGTTATATTCAATGTCAATTCCTGACGCAACATCTCAGATATAATCAACTACTTCTTACTCGGCGCAATCTTCTCAATAGAAATCAGCGCCTCCATCACCGACTCCACAATCGGCGCCGCCACCGTACCCCCCGAACCATCCTTCGGCTCATCAATCACCGCCAAAACCACATACCGAGGAGCCTCCACAGGCATGATCCCCACAAAGCTAGTAATAATCGCCTTGTCAGAATAACCCCCACCAGCCTTAGCTTTTTGAGCCGTGCCCGTTTTTCCAGCAATCCGATACCCAGGAATTTGTGCAGCTTTCCCCGTACCACCATCAACCACAGTTTCCATCATTTCTAACACCTGCTTAGTAGTTTCCGGCGAAAAAACCTGCTTGGGAACCGGCCTCGGAAGCTTCCAATAAGCTTCACCGTCCCTATCAAAAAGTCCCCGCACAACGTGAGGAGTCACCAACTTGCCACCGTTAGCCAAAGCGCCGTTAAGCTGCACCAACTGCATCGGAGTAATCGAAAAACCTTGCCCAAAAGCCGTAGTAGCAACTTCCACCGGAGAGTTAATAAATTGCTCTCGATTTTTAAGCTGGCTGGTTACTTCAAAAGGCAAATCAGTTCCCGCAGTTTGTCCGAGTCCGAGTTTTTCTAAAGCTTGATAGTAAAGAGAAGCTTTCATACTTCTCATTACGTGCACCATCCCCACATTACTAGAATGTTTCAAAATCTCAGTAACAGTCGAAGGGCCGCGCGCCCCTGCGACTTTGTAATCGGAATTTTGGATAGTCCAGCCATCCATGTAAATCCGACCTTCATCCTTAAACACACTATTAGGTTTCACCGCACCCGCTTCCAGAGCGATCGCCACATTAATCGCTTTAAAAGTCGAACCAGCCTCATAAACATCAGTTAAAGCCAAATTTTTATAGCGCG
>JARCMA010000171.1 GCA_030248405.1 Microcoleus sp. MP8IB2.171 | reverse complement strand
TGGAATATTGAGAGCGTTCCCTCTATCCTTTCTCTTCGCTGTGCTTACCTCAACGGTCAACTTTCAATTTGATGTATTTGCCAAAGTGAGATGCACCCGTTAAACTTCCCCGTGGGGGGAAGTTGAGCTTAAAAAGGGAAACTTTAAGAACATTCCGCTTCCGTTTTTCTTTAACGCCTTGGTTTTACACTAGAACTCCGGCCTTATCTCAGACTTGGCGACGGCACAGGATTCTTGAAATAACACCAAGCGCCATCCAATCCCGGCCGCACGTAAGTAAAAGCCTGACATTGTTCATCAAACGCACGGATTTGTTTGCAAAGATCCGGGTCTGGTTTGCTAATGTACATATTGCTATAATCAGCGCTGATTCTGTCAGTATTTAAATCTAAATTCCACCTTGTCAACAGCCACTAGCTGCAGCAGTGCAGTTTTAGCTTCTGCACCAATCATCCCCAAAGCAGAGGCTGCACGGCAAGACAATTAGCTGCGGCAGTGCAGTTTAAGCTTTTGCACGGATTTTATTCAAAGCAGAGGCTGTACTATTACGCACATTTACATTCTCATCAAACTGTTTCAGGACTCCGGGCGATCTAAATTTGTGCTTGTCCGTGGTGAAATCGATCGCCCTAAATACTGCTTAAAAAGCGGGACTTTAAGAAGATTCTGGTTTTTCCCTTGAAAAACCATTCTTTACGTGTAACTCTTGCTGGGAATTTGAATATACGAATCCGGTATTTCATTCTGCTGGTGAATAGCAAAGAAACGGCGCTCAATTTCTTTGAGAACTGCTGCATCATAATAAATCATGCCACAATCAACACAAATCTCTACAGGCGTGTTAGGAACTAGCAAGTATTTACCTTGATGGCTGTAAAGGTAATTGATTCTACGTTCCTCATAGCGGTTGCTACCGCAGGTATTGCATCGAATTTCTCGCATGGGTCTATCCTCATTATCCCGGATTTCGGATTCTCAATCTACCTAATTCCGCAGTGATAATAGCACCTGACTGGAGTTCTTGTCCGTGAAGTGCGATCGCCTGCAAGCAAACTTCTGCTTGCTGTCTCGCCGCTAGATTAACTAAACGGATAATCCCGCAGTGAGGTACGCCTCTGACTATTGCAACTTCGCCAAAATCTTTGTCTAATGTTACTAGAATACGACCCTCATTATATGCACGAGAAAGAATCTCTTCGTCGCCGGATCTTCAGGCCAATCTCCCGTCCATATTGCATCATGTCCAGCGATTTCGAGTTGTTGGCGGGAGCCGCCCCAAACACAAGTATCCAAAATAATTTTCATTTGCCAGCTTCCGCCAAGAGAGGTTCGATACGCTCGTGACTAACCAGTCGGTGAGCATAAACTAGACAAGCCTGAATATCTTCTCTTTCTAGCCAGGGATAGCCTTCTAGAATCGTTTCAGGAGTGTCGCCTGCGGCTAACATTCTTAGAATATGCTCAACTGCAAGACGGCGACCCCGAATAATCGGTTTTCCGTTAAATATCTTGGGATTTACTGTGATTCGTTCTAAGAGTTTTTGAGCATCCATAATTTGAGGCATAATTAGATATCTTATATTCTATCATTTCTTTATGATTTCCGAACCCCTTACCTTCTCAACAAGCAATCCTGTTTTAGCAGCCAAAGGATTAACTCGTCGTTTTGGTGGTTTAATTGCCGTGAATGACGTATCTTTTACAGTTGAAAAACACGAGATTTTTGGATTGATCGGCCCTAACGGCGCGGGCAAGACAACTCTATTTAATGTAATGACTGGACTGATACCTGCCTCTAGTGGCAATCTGATTTATCAAAACGAAAATATTTCTAAACTGCGACCTTATCAAATTGCTAATAAAGGTATTGCCAGAACATTTCAAAATATTCGGTTGTTTGGGGAACTTTCTGCCCTAGAAAATGTGGCGATCGCCCGACACATCCACAGTCGATCGCAAAATCCGGTATTATCACTACTATCGGGGATTTTAGCCTTACCAGAGTCTAACGCAATGGAGCGCCAAACCCAGCGCAAAGCCCGGGAATTGTTGGATTTGGTCGGATTGGGCGATCGCGCGGGCGAACAAGCCAAAAACTTGCCCTACGGCGACCAGAGGCGCTTAGAAATAGCCCGCGCTTTAGCTCTAGAACCGCAAATACTCTTGTTAGATGAACCGGCAGCGGGGATGAATCCCAATGAAAAGCATAAATTAAGCGAATTTATCCGCGAAGTGCGCCAACAATTCAATTTAACTGTAATATTGATCGAGCATCATGTACCGCTAGTTATGGGATTGTGCGATCGAATTGCGGTGCTGCATTTCGGTCAGCTTATTGCCTTGGGAGAACCTGCTGTTGTTAGGAATGACCCGGCAGTGATTGAGGCTTATTTGGGAGATGAAAATTAAATAAATTAAAATTAGATAAAATTCCTTCACATTGGGCACCATTTTCACCCATTCTGTAGGGGCGGGTTCACCGACAATAATTGCCTAAAATCCACGATATCATAAACCCGCCCCCGCCCAACCGCAAATCAGAATATACCTCAAATTAAAAGTTACAATAAATGCAACACAGCCCAATCCAAGCCAAAGAAAACATCCTCTTAGAACTAAAAAACCTTTGTGTAAATTATGGTGGCATTCGAGCCATACAAAATATTAATCTGACAATTAATGCGGGCGAGGTTGTCAGTCTCATCGGCGCCAACGGTGCGGGCAAAAGTACCACCTTGAGAGCTATTTCTAAAATAGTTAATTTGCAACAAGGACAAATTATTTATAGCGGGCGCGATATTAGCCGCCGCCAAGCTCACGAAGTTGTGAAATTGGGAATCGCCCACAGCCCAGAAGGGCGGCGGGTTTTGGCGCAGCAAACGGTGTTAACTAACTTGGAATTGGGGGCCTATATTCGATCGGACTTCGCAGCCATCAAAGCCGATTTAGCCCGCCAATTCGAGCTATTTCCGCGCTTAGCAGAAAGGCGCACTCAACTGGCGGGAACCCTTAGCGGCGGGGAACAGCAAATGCTGGCGATCGCCCGCGCGCTCATGAGCCGCCCGAAACTGCTATTATTAGACGAGCCTAGTTTAGGGTTAGCACCTGCGATCGTCAAAGAAATTTTTGCAATTATTCAAAACCTCCGATCCACAGGCGTTACAATCCTCTTAGTCGAACAAAACGCCAGTTTAGCACTGCAAATTGCCGATCGGGGTTACGTACTAGAAGCTGGTAATATTACCCTCACAGGTATTGGAGCGGATTTGCTAAACGACGAGCGAGTCAGGAGCGCATATTTAGGTTGACTTGGTTAATTTTTGGAATTTTGACCGCTTTCTTTGAAGCCGTCAAAGACGTTTTTGGCAAACAAAATCTCAAAAAAAGTGACGAATATGTCGTCGCTTGGTCTCTCTCATTTTTTTCAGTCATATTTTTGAGTCCCTGGGTATTTTATACAGGAATTCCGGCCTTAAACTCTCAATTTTGGCTCGCCCTATTAATCGGAGGTAGCATCAACGCTGTCACAGCCCTCCTCTACATCAAAGCCATCAAAGTATCAGATTTATCCCTGACAATACCGCTGGTAGCTTTGACACCATTATTCATGTTGGTAACTTCACCGTTAATTGTCGGTGAATATCCCAATTTTTTTGATTATATTGGCATTTTGCTAATCGTAGCAGGCTCTTATTTATTAAATATCAAAGAGAAATCTAAAGGATATTTAGCCCCATTCAAAGCACTGCTGGACGAACCAGGGCCAAAATTGATGTTAATCGTCGCATTTTTATGGAGTATCACCTCAAATTTTGACAAAATAGGAGTGAAAAATTCATACCCTATTTTTTGGCTATTCTCTTTGTTTGGTACAATGACTGTCTTGCTACTGCCAGTTTTATTGTACAAAACCCCAAATCCAGGGCTAAAAATTCTCAAACAATTACCAATGCTAGCTGCTATGGGGTTTTTCAATGCTATTGGAGTGCTTTTTCAAATGCAAGCTTTGACATTAACTTTGGTAGTGCAAGTGATAGCGATTAAGCGTACTAGCGTGTTAATGGGTGTATTGTTCGGTCATTTCATTTTTAAGGAAAAAGATATTCAACAAAGATTATTAGGAGCCGGAATCATGATTTTGGGAGTTTTATTTATCAGTTTATAGGTTGAGATTTCCGGGACTTTGACGCTCATTCTCCCCCCGAATGTAGGGGCGGTGCCCCCGTACCCGCCCTCTCTCGGTTGGCCGGGGATGTCTGGGTGGGAAACACGCCCTCGCCTCTATTGATGTATAAGTCATGTTATACTCAAGGCGATCGCACTTTCTCTCACTATTTATTAAGATAAAAAAAATTAATGCACAAAATAGCTGCCACACCCGGAGGTTGGAACCCTCAATCAGAAGGAGTAATTTTTATTCAGCAAACCCCAGCACCCATAGTATTTATTAGTGCTGCTGACACCGACATTCAAACACTCGCAGCCGCCGCATCCAAAATGCCGGCAGCATTCCCCAAAGTGCGGGCAGTAAACCTGCTTCAATTGCAGCAACAACTAACAATTGACACCTATGCCGAGGAAGTTTTAGAACGCGCCGAGGTCATAATCTTAAGACTGTTAGGAGGGCGTTCTTATTGGTCTTACGGGTTAGAAATTCTGCGGGAAACGGTGCAGAAAACTAACGCCTCACTGATTGTAATGCCGGGAGAAGACAGTCCAGATCCCGATTTAATTAGTCATTCCAATGTATCGCTCTCAGCAGTCAATCAACTGTGGCGTTATTTTACAGAAGGCGGAGTCCAAAACTTTGTTAATGCACTCAAGTTTACTGCTGATACTTGTCTAAAAACTTCTTACAATCCGCCGCTACCGCAAACAGTTTCTCGCGTCGGAATTTATGATTGGGGCGGGCGAAAATCTCCCTTAACAAACAGGACTTTGACAACTTCTTGCCCCCCCCTTCTTAAGGGGGGCTGGGGGGGATCTCCGGGTTTACCATCACAAACTAAAGTCGGAATCTTATTTTATCGCGCTCATTACTTATCAGGAAATCTAGCACCTATTGATGCACTTTGTCAAGCTCTAGCAGAGCGAAACTTAGTACCGGTTCCTGTCTTTGTGTCTTCTCTGCGGGAACCAGAATTGCAAGTGGAATTGCTGGAATATTTCCAGCCCAAAGAATCAGAACCCATTCAATTATTGCTCAACACCACAAGTTTTGCAGTCTCCGGTTTCAACAGTCCAGAACCGGAACAAAACAGCTTAAAATCCTTAGATGTTCCTGTATTGCAAGCCATCTTCAGCGGCGGCGGTTTGGAACAGTGGAAAACTGAATTACAAGGACTTTCGCCCCGCGATGTGGCGATGAATGTAGCATTACCCGAAGTAGATGGAAAAATCATTACTAGGGCTGTTTCTTTTAAGGCTGTACAAACTTGGAATGCTGAATTAGAAACAGATGTGGTAGGATATGTCGCAGCGGACGATCGCATTTCATTTGTAGCAGATTTAACCGCGAATTGGGTAAAAATGAAACAAACCCCAGCCGCCAACAGACGCATCGCCATAATTCTCGCCAATTATCCCACTCGCAACGCCCGCTTAGCCAACGGCGTAGGCTTAGATACGCCCGCTAGCTGTGTGGAAATCCTCAAAGCTATGCAGCAAGCCGGCTATCAAGTTGACAACATCCCCGCTAGCGGTAATGAGTTAATTGAACTGTTAACTTCTGGCGTCACAAATGACCCGGAAGGACGCGAATTGCGGCCTGTTAATCAATCATTGGATTTGGCAGAATATGAAGAATATTTTGCTAGTTTGCCGCAGCCAGTACAGGATGGGATTTGTAAAAGATGGGGGCTTCCGGGAAGCTATGCACAAGATTTTATAAGTAACAATACGTCTTTTTCGATTCCAGGAATTCAATTCGGAAATGTGTTTGTCGGAATTCAACCATCGCGGGGATACGAACTTGACCCGGCGTTAAATTATCACGCGCCGGATTTGGAACCTACCCACAATTATCTAGCTTACTATTACTGGTTGCGAGAAAAATTGGGAATTGATGCGATCATTCATGCGGGAAAACACGGTAATTTAGAATGGCTTCCCGGTAAAAGTATCGCCTTGTCTAACAAATGTTATCCAGAAGTCGCATTAGGCGCGATGCCGAATTTTTATCCGTTTATTGTCAACGATCCGGGGGAAGGTGCTCAGGCAAAAAGACGATCGCAAGCTGTGATAATCGACCACCTGACCCCGCCCATGACTCGCGCCGAACTTTACGGGCCTTTGCAGCAATTAGAAGCCTTAATCGACGAATATTGCGAAGCCCAAAGCTTAGATCCGTCCAGATTGCCCATGATTCGCGATCGCATTGTAGCCCTCACCAACCAGGAAAACTTAGATAAAGACTTAGGAATCCAGCTAAATAAATCAGAATTTACCGAATTCATCACCCGCACAGACGGCTATCTTTGCGAACTAAAAGAATCGCAAATTCGCGACGGATTGCACATTTTCGGTCAATGTCCCCAAGGTAGACAGTTGCGGGACTTGATAATTGCGATCGCCCGCCATCCTAGCACAAATCGCGCAGGCTTAACCCGCTCCCTCGCCAAAGACTTAAACCTAGATTTCGACCCCTTAACTACAGCAGGCGATTCAACAGCAGAATTAGAAGAAAAAGCTGCTGAATTAGTAGATAACTTAATCGAAAACATCCGCGTTCATCCGCGTCCATCTGCAGTTACAAATCCAGAAATAGGAGAAGCAACCCAACAAGAATTAGACTGGATTACTAACTATCTTTTACCTTCATTGCTGCAAACAAACCAAGAAATTACCAACCTGTTGCGCGGACTAGATGGGCGACACATCCCCAGCGGCGCATCCGGCGCACCCACCCGCGGCAGGCCCGATGTATTGCCCACTGGCCGCAATTTTTACTCGGTAGATATCCGCGCCATTCCCACAGAAACCGCTTGGAGAGTTGGCAGAGTTGCCGCCGAAACTTTGATCGAAAGATACACTCAAGAAAACGGCGAATATCCCAAAACTTTGGGTTTGTCAGTGTGGGGAACATCGACAATGCGGACGGGGGGAGATGACATCGCCGAAGCCTTAGCATTAATCGGAGTTCAACCGATATGGGATGGGCCTTCGCGCCGAGTTGTAGATTTTGAAATATTGCCTGTTGCTGTTTTGGGGCGGCCGAGAGTTGATGTTACTTTGCGGATTTCAGGCTTTTTTCGCGATGCTTTTGCTAATTTAATTGATTTGTTTGACAGTGCGGTGAAAGCTGTAGCAAACTTAGATGAACCTGCGGAAAATAATCCTTTAGCAGCGCAAGTTAAGCAAGAGATTTTGGATTGGGAATCGGCGGGTTTGAGTCGAGAAGAGGCCGAAGTGCGATCGCAATTTCGAGTCTTTGGTTCAAAACCGGGGGCTTACGGCGCGGGACTTCAGGGCATAATTGAAGCTCAAAACTGGACAGACGATTCTGATTTAGCAAAAGCTTACATTAATTGGAGCAGTTACGCCTATACTTCCTCTAGTTCCTCAAATTTGCCGGGAGATGTAGCAGGAATTAAACAGAGTGAATGGGGATGTTCCGCGCCTGAAGCATTTACACAACGCCTTGGCCAAATGCAAATAGTTCTCCAAAACCAAGACAATCGCGAACATGATATCCTCGACTCCGACGATTATTATCAATTCCAAGGTGGAATGACTGCGGCAATTCGGAATTTGCAAGGGAAAAATCCTGAAACTTATTTCGGGGATAACTCGATTCCCGAAAATCCGAAAGTGCGACAACTGAAAGAAGAAATTGCGCGGGTTTACCGCAGCAGGGCGGTAAATCCAAAATGGATTGAAGGGGCGATGCGCCACGGTTATAAAGGTGCTTTTGAAATTGCAGCAACGGTCGATTTTTTGTTTGCTTATGATGCTACGGCAAATTGTGTTGAAGATTTTATGTATGAGGGAATCGCACAGGCTTACATTTTTGATGAAAAAGTGCAGGGATTTATCCAGGAAAATAATCCTTGGGCGCTGCGTGATATGGCGGAAAGATTGTTAGAAGCTCGTCAACGGGGGTTGTGGCAGAGTGCTAATCAGGATACGCTTGATAAATTGCGATCGATCGCCCTGCAAGCCGAAGCCGTCATCGAATCCCATACAGAAATACGCAATTAAGGCCGCGATCGCCGCCAGACACATCTGGCCGTTTGCGGTAATATCTACTAATGTTTCGCCAACGGTGAAAGCTGTATGATTCGCCGCTATATTGCTAGCCTGACCACTAACATCTTAAAACTTACCTGCGCCGCCGCAACCGCGATCGCCATAACAGCCGGATGTTCGCAGCCCAACCAGCCCAACAGCCCTGGGGCATCTAACACCATCGAACCGGCAGCCCTAGCGGAGCCGCCAACCTCTGTGTTAGCTCTAAACCCCAACAAAACCAGAAAATCCCTCAGCGCTCCCTCCTGCACCCAAAACGACCCATTTGCGGAGTCAATTAACTTTGCCACCCAAGCTTCTAATTTGGCTCAATCAGCCAATTCAAAACAAGACTGGGACGAAGTAGCAGCCCTGTGGGTGCAGGCCGTCGCCTGGATGCAAGCGGTTCCCCCCGGCAGTCCCAGACGGGCGTTTGCTGAGAAAAAAGTAATCGAGTACATGAGAAACTTGGTTTATTCCCAACAGCAAGCGAGTGCAACCCGATCGCAAGCCGCCAGTACAGTCAGTTTCAGCAGCGATTTACTCAACGAACAACTAGAACTTTACCTATCCTACGTTGCGACTGTCGGGCCGCCAGATGTTTTGATTGTCGGCAGTTCCCGGGCATTGCAGGGCGTAGATCCCAAACAGCTAAAACAATCTTTGGCCGCCAGCGGCCGTCCGGGCTTAAAAGTATTTAACTTTTCAGTCAACGGCGCAACTGCACAAGTAGTTGACTTTCAACTGCGGCGGCTCTTGAAGCCGGAGCATTTGCCTCAAATGATTGTCTGGGCGGACGGTGTGCGCGCATTTAACAGCGGCCGGGACGATCGCACTTTTAATTCGATCGTCGATTCCGAAGGCAGCCAACTTTTAGCAGCAGGCATTCGCCCCCAACAGCCGTCGGAGGAACCCAACGAGATTCCGCTGTGTTACAGATTCCCGCAGCCCTGCGCTAAAAACACTTTCCGCAAAGCATTTACCTCTGTCGATCGACCTTTCACGGGCGGGCAAGATGCCCAACCCCTACTCCCCACAATCAAATTCCCGTCCAGTGGAACGGGCATCTTGCCCGCTGCTGACACCCACCCCACAATCAAATTCCCGTCCAGTGGAACGGGCATCTTGCCCGTTGCCTCAAATACTGCCAGATATGAGTTAAAACCGATCGCAGCGGATGCAGCAACTCAAAAAGCACAATTGATTCCAGTCTCGCGACGGACAACAGTAGCCCTCAGACAAGTCAACCAATTGGCAGATTCGATCGACTCCAACGGATTCATGGCTATGTCGGGCAAGTACAATCCCAACACTTATTATCGAGAACGCGCTTACGTTTCAGGCCAGTACGATCGCGACTACGAAAACTTCAACCTCGGAGGCAAACAAGCAACAGCCTTTAATTCAGTTGTAGCATTTACCAAAGCTCGCAAAATTCCCCTAATTTTCGTCAATTTGCCCCTCACCAACGACTACTTAGATCCAACACGTCGGTCGGCTGAACAGCAGTTTCGGCAGCGAATGCAGCAACTCTCGCGGCAAAAAGGCTTCGCTTTCCGCGACTTGTCGCAGCGGTGGCCGGGCCGTAACGACTATTTTGTTGACCCCAGCCACCTCAACCGCTTTGGGGCGATCGCAGTTTCTCGCCTACTCGCGGCCGATTCGAGCATTATCTGGCCGCGGCCCAAATCCCGGATCGCCGACGGGTAATGGAGGGAGTGGGAGAGAGGGAGAGAATTCTTTTTCTCACTTCTCGTTTCCTCGTTACCAGGCTCTGCCTGGTAACGCAGATCCGGAGGCTCTGCCTCGAAATTGTGAAAAATGCTGCAAGATATCAATTAGACTTATTGCATAAATCTTTGATTGATAGGGAAACCGCAGATAAACGCAGATAAACGCAGATAATTTCAAGATACTTTGCGAGTTTTGCAATCTGGTCTAGTCTAAAATCTAATAATCTAAAATCCCAAATCTAAAATCTAAAATCGATAGGTTGTGCAACTAAAACAAGTAATTATCGCCCACAAAGCCAGAGATACCCTCAGCCAGCGGTGGGCAGAACAGTGTGCCCGCCAATTAGAAAGTCGCGGGTGTCAGGTTTTAATGGGGCCCAATGGCCCGAAAGATAACCCGTATCCGGTGTTTTTAGCTTCTAGTAACAGCCCAATTGATTTAGCGGTAGTGCTGGGGGGCGACGGTACGGCCCTAGCTGCTGCGCGGAATTTGGCGGCTGACGGCATCCCGATTTTGGCAGCTAATGTGGGGGGACATCTGGGTTTTTTAACCGAGTCTTTTGAGGATTTCCAAAATACTGAGGAGATTTGGGACAGACTTTCGGAAGATAGGTATGCTGTGCAGAAGCGGATGATGTTGCAGGCAACAGTTTTTGAGGGAAACAGAAGCAATCTCGAACCCCAAAGCGATCGATTTTTGGCACTAAATGAAATGTGTGTCAAACCTGCTTCAGCCGATCGAATGCCGAGCTGTATTCTAGAAATGGAAGTTGACGGCGAAGTAGTCGATCAATATCAAGGCGACGGTTTAATTGTGGCAACTCCCACCGGTTCGACTTGTTACACTGCATCTGCCAATGGGCCGATTATGCACTCGGGAATGGACGCGATCGCAGTTACTCCGATTTGCCCTTTGAGTTTATCCAGTCGGGCGATCGTCCTGCCGCCCGGTTCAGTCGTCAGCATTTGGCCTTTAGCAGATTACGAACTCAGTACCAAACTCTGGACAGACGGCATTTTAGGTACTGCAATTTGGCCAGGACAGCGCGTAGACGTGCGGAGGGCAGACTGCGAAGCCAAGTTTATCATTTTGCGGGAAAACTATTCTTATTACAACACTTTGAGGGAAAAACTTCACTGGGCAGGAGCCAGAATTCGGTACAGCAACAATCACCGCAATTAATCCGAATCATCCACCATCAAGCTCCATGAATGTAGCGGCCCCGGAAGCGGGAAAAAATGTGAAATCACCAACAATCTAGATACAAAACCCGCCCTCACTCAACATACAATTTCTGTACTCTGTTAAGATCTCTCAATATCTTGACAAACAGCCTGATCCATGCAGACTTTCAAAAAATCAACCAGACCTTTCAATCATCAAGATACATATCCCTGTCCCGTGTGCCGCACCGGTCAAATTTCCACCATGCCGATGATGGAAGCCCTAGCTTGCAACTTCTGCCAGCACATTTTTACCGCCAGCGAAGAAAGACAATCGCTGAAAATGGCCGATCGCCAGCCGCCCGTATCATGGCACTGGAATGGCAAAAAATGGATAGGAGCACACCTCGAAGGCGTAGAATTCGGATGGCCTTATTTTGCCGCAGCGATCGGTCTCATCTTCCTTCCCACCACCTTGCTCGGACTTTCAGCTTACTACTTTCCCCCGATTCCCGGCAGTCGCTTGTCGTGGCTGCCCGCAGCTTGGACTGGTTTAGCCTTTTTGTCCCATTTAGGCATAGTGCTGTGGTTGGTAGGCGAATTTTATCAATTCCCCGCGGCCACTTATTTAAGAGCTTGGGGGCGCAGGATTCGCAGGCGCTAGCTGGATGCTGTCAGACGGGCGATGATCGTCCAAGGGCCTCGCACTGGTATCAATTTAGGTAAAATTAGAGGCGATCGCAAAAATCAACTTCAAATCAGCACCACTAGAGCTATAATCATTAGCTATTCTAAATACTCAGATACGAGCGCATAGCGATTTGTGAGGAGAGCGATGAACATACTTGGAATCTCGGCGTACTACCACGACAGCGCCGCAGCCTTAATTCGCGACGGAGAAATTATAGCAGCAGCGCAGGAAGAAAGATTTTCCCGCAAAAAGCACGACGCCAGATTTCCCAAGAATGCGATCGCCTATTGCCTAAAAGAAGCGAACATAGATTTACGGGAAGTCGATCGCATAGTCTTTTACGATAAACCTTTAGTCAAATTCGAGCGCCTTCTCGAAACCTATTTAGCCTACGCACCCAAAGGTTTTCGCTCTTTCCTAACCGCCATGCCCATCTGGCTAAAAGAAAAGCTTTACCTCAAAACCATGCTCAAAAGAGATCTCGCAGAAATAGCCAACTGCAAAACCAATAAACTGCCATCTCTGCTATTTACCGAGCACCACCAATCCCACGCAGCCTCAGCATTTTTCCCCAGCCCATTCCAAAAAGCCGCCGTTTTGTGTCTCGACGGCGTAGGCGAGTGGGCCACAACCTCCGTTTGGTTGGGAGACGGCAACCAACTGACACCTCAATGGGAAATCGATTTTCCCCACTCCCTTGGTTTGCTTTATTCAGCTTTCACCTACTACACAGGCTTCAAAGTCAACTCTGGCGAATACAAACTAATGGGTTTAGCGCCCTACGGCGAACCCAAGTATGTAGACAAAATTCTCACCCATTTGATCGACCTCAAAGATGACGGAACTTTCCGTTTAAACATGGATTATTTCAACTATACTGTTGGCTTAACCATGACAAATAAGAAGTTTGACCAACTGTTTGAAGGGCCGCCGCGTCAAGGTGAAGGACAACTGACTCAGCGGGAAATGGACATAGCAGCTTCCATTCAAGTTGTCACCGAAGAAGTTGTTTTGCGGCTTTGCAGAACAGTTAAAAAAGAATTGGATGTCGATTATCTGTGTCTCGCGGGTGGCGTTGCTCTCAACTGCGTGGCTAACGGCCGACTTTTGCGGGAAAATATTTTTAAAGATATTTGGATTCAACCAGCAGCGGGAGATGCTGGCGGTGCTTTGGGCGCGGCTTTGGCGATTTGGTATCAGTATTGCGAACAAACTCGTACTGTGGGCGATGAGCTACTCGCAGTTAATAATATTAAGCCGGAGAGGACTGAAGTCCTTACTACGAACGAGGAGAGGACTGAAGTCCTGACTACGAACCAAGCTGTCGCAACTGTGGCGAAGTCTGTGGCTCATTTAACTTGTCACGACAAAATGCGCGGTTCCTATTTGGGGCCAAGGTTTACTGACAAAGAAATTCTCGAATATTTGGATGCTGTCAAAGCTAGCTATCACCGATTGGACGATGCCGAATTGATGCCGCAGTTGGCGGAAATTTTGGAACAGGGAAATGTGGTGGGATGGTTCCAAGGGCGGATGGAATTTGGGCCGCGGGCTCTGGGCGGGCGATCGATCATTGGAGATCCCCGTAATGCTAAAATGCAGTCCGTGATGAACCTGAAAATTAAATATCGGGAATCATTTCGACCTTTTGCGCCGTCAATCTTAGCCGAACGAGTTGCGGATTATTTCGAGATTGACCATTCTAGCCCTTATATGCTATT
>JARCMA010000170.1 GCA_030248405.1 Microcoleus sp. MP8IB2.171 | reverse complement strand
GTCATGGTAGCCGATTTTTATCGGTTATTACTAGATGCTACAATATTTTACCGGATTGTTACACTTATTTCCGGGATACGGGTTACTTTGTCACGACAGTGTGCTTTCTAGGGAGTCGGTGAGCAGGATACTCTGGGGATGTTCTTGGAAGTTCTTCACGAACGTGCCGTCTGATTCGGGGAGTTGGGTGTGATCCGGGAAGGCGGGGGGCAACCCTGTCGCACTAAGACTTTGGGTCATGGCTGGTACGCGATCGACTCGCGATCAAACTGATGCTCTGTTATAGCCTAGCGATTGTCGATCGATTTGTGTAGCCCAAGATAGCGAGCGTTCTGAAAAATCGAGCAATCGACCTACAAAAAAAATGGAAAAATGGTGTAAAGTCCCACTTTTCCCTATTGTTATTTTTGTGCTGTTTCCTGGCGTTTTAACTCTTGTTCTTGCATCTGCAATAACTCGGGAACTGTTACGAAAATGTACCCTTCCTTTCTGAATCGAGCAATAATATCAGGTAAAGCTTTTACAGTTCTCGCTCGATTGCCGCCGCCGTCGTGCATCAGCACAATGCCGCCGGAACTTGCCTGCCTCATCACGTTGTCCATCAAAGATTCCGTAAGAGTGCGCCAATCAAAAGAATCAGCAGACCACATCACAACTGCATAATTTTTCTTCTGTGCGTAAGCTGCCAATCCATTGTTTAAAATGCCTCCTGGCGGGCGGAACATCGATGTTTGGACGCCGGTTAATTCCTCAATTAACGATGAAGTGCGATCGATCTCGCGAGCGGCACCGTCTTCGTTATACTTAAGGTATTGGTGGTTCCAAGTGTGGTTGCCGATCGCGTGACCGGCTGCTGCGACCTGTTTGCCAATTTCGGGATAAGTTTGCAGGTATCTTCCTACCCAGAAGAATGTAGCCTTAATATTGTTTTCCTTGAGAATATCTAGGATTTGTGTAGTTGTTTTCGGCCAGGGGCCGTCGTCAAATGTCAGGGCGATCGCCTTGTGCTGGGAGTCGAGTTTCGCGTGACGAATGGTTGTACCTTGAAACTGCGACGGTACGGCTGATTGAAATCGGATTGCCTGCACTTGGGCTAGAGCATTTTGGGAAAATTCTACTCGACGGGCGATCGCCTCGGAGAACTGATTAATATTGGACATCGGCTGTTGTTCTTGGGACTGGGATACGGCCAAGACTTGCGCCTGAATCGGTTGCAATGGCTGATTTGCCCGTAAGTTAATCGGCCATGTCACACCCAGCAAAAAACTTCCTGTGGCGGCCATAAAAGCAACGATTAAAGTTTTTCGCCGCCTCCACAGCAGTTTCAAATTTGTCACGTCATTCTCTCCTTCACACCTTGTACAGTTAATTTGAGATTTTATGTTGATATCAAGTTAATCCACTTAAGAGGATAATCTTAAATTGGACTGCCCGTAAAAATGCTACTGGAAATAACCGATCGTGGGGAAGTCCGTCCGGATAAAAAAATTTAAGATTTGTGCGCCAGAAATGCCCTAACCCATGAAAACGCGGGATGGTTGAACTTTTTTCCCAGCCAGGGGGACGGCGCTCAAATCGGATTCATGGCACGATATTCTTAAGGACTCAGCCCGCATCGACCCGCGTCCCTACCTGACACTGCAAGATGTGAGTTTAACCTGAGATGTTGCACCATTGTCAATAAGCCTTTTATGAACAGGCTTTCCGGCCTGTTCCACAAGAAAATCTACTCTTTGTGGAACAGGCCGGAAAGCCTGTTCTTGAGAATGGTGCAAGTTGGTTTAACCGGATTTGATATGAGGGGCGATCGCCCCCAGGGTCGTAAAATTAACTTTTAGGGTCGATTCTCTCTTTGTACAAGCCGACAATCCGATCGATAACTTCGGCAACAGTCAGATTGTCTGTTTGAATTTCCACAGCATCGGCCGCTTTACGCAAAGGTGCAACCTCGCGGGTGCTGTCCTTTTCGTCCCGTAGGGCGATGTCTTGTTCCAATTGGGCCAAGCTAATATTAGCCCGATCGGTATCTTTAAGTTCTAACAGCCGCCTGCGCGATCGCTCTTGTACCGAAGCCGTCAAAAAAATCTTCAGTTCCGCATCGGGAAACACGTTAGTGCCGATATCGCGGCCTTCTGCTATAATTCCGCCTTTTGTGCCGCAGCGTCGCTGTTCCTCCACCAGAAACTGCCGCACGGCGGGAATTGCCGCCATTTCCGAGACGCGGGATGTCACTTCCAAACTGCGAATTGCCTCGGTTACGTCTTCGCCGTTAATCTTCAACATCTTTGATGCGGGATCGAGGTTGTATTCCAAATAACTGGAACTGATTAATTCGGCGATCGCGCATTCGTCGGAAATCGGCGTGCCTGTTTTCAATGCCAGCCAAGTCAGCGCCCGATACATCGCGCCGGTATCCAGATAAAACAAGTTCAAAGCAGTTGCGGCAAGGCGAGTTACGGTAGATTTGCCCGCTCCCGCCGGGCCGTCGATCGCCACAATGGGCCGGCGGTTCCTGAGAATTATATTGTCAATCAAGCGAGTAGAGCCAACTCTGGCTGCCACGGCTAAAAGTCCTGCCGTTTCCACAACCTGCAAGGGCGTCAAAGTGTCGGGATCGACGAGTTCGGCGTATTCGAGCTTTACTGCGGGTTCTCCTGCGACTGCTGCGTGGGCTGCAGCGAGTGCGGCGGCTGCGGTGCGGTCGCCTGAAGCAAAAGTTTTCGAGGCTTGTTGCAGGGCGCGGTAGAGTACGGAGGCTTGCTGTTTTTGCTCTGCTGTTAAATACTGATTGCGAGAACTCATTGCCAGTCCTGACTCTTCGCGGGCGATCGGACCTGGGACAATCTCTACAGGCAAGTTAAAATCAAAGGCCAGCTTCCGAATCATTGCTAGCTGCTGGGCGTCTTTCTGACCAAAATAAGCTTTTGTCGGCTGCACCAAACTCAAAAGTTTAGTCACAATTACCGCGACGCCCTGAAAATGACCAGGCCTCGACTTGCCGCATAAAACCGATGTCATCGCCGGCGGCGGCACTACTTGAGTTAAGGATGAAAGGTCAATCTCTATCTGTTTTTGGGCGGTTTTCTCTGTTTCTGTACGCGCGGCGAAGCTATCCCGTAAGGAATCGACCGCTTGGTTGCCGAACATTTCAGTTGCTGAGGGAGCAAATATGGCATCAACGCCAGCTTGTTCGCACAACAGCCGGTCTTGCTCGAAATTCCGAGGATAATCTTGAAAATCTTCTGTTGGCCCAAATTGCAGCGGGTTGACAAAAATGGTGACCAGGGCGATCGCATTTTCTTGCCTTGCCCGCTGGATCAAGCTCAGATGCCCTGCGTGCAAAGCTCCCATCGTCGGCACCAAACCGACTGTCAAATGAGGTGCAGCAGACTTTTGTAAATTTAAGTAGCAGCGAAGTGCTGCAATGGTAGTAAACAGGCGCACCGGTAGAATCTCCTGAAGGCATTCGGCAGAATGCAGAATTTATTTGTCAGAATTTGTTCGGCTTGACATCTTGCACCACACTCAAGAACAGGCAAGATGCCTGTTCCACAAAGAATGGTGCAAGATGTCAGTTTTATCTGAAATGTTGCACCATACTCAATAAGCGTTTTCTGGGCTAGAAGCCCACCCCACAAGAAATTCACTCTTTGTGGAACAGGCATCTTGCCTGTTGCTAACAATGGTGCAAGATGTCAGTTTTATTCTACTTTCTGGCTTCTACACTTCCGATAAGTTTTGTATTCTGCCTGAGAGAAGCATTCACCGTCCAACTGTTGTTTGCTGCGGCGGTTCGATCACTTCGATTTCCACTCTGGCAACGCCACTGCTCATCATTCCCAGCACGCTGGCGGCGCCTGCGGACAAGTCAATGAGCCGATCGCCCACATAGGGGCCGCGGTCGTTAATGCGGACGACTACGGTGCGGCCGTTGTCGAGATTTCTCACCATGACTCTAGTTCCAAAAGGCAAATGGCGGTGGGCTGCGGTCAAATCATTTTGGTTGAAACGCTCGCCGCTGGCGCTGAGGTTGCCGTCAAATCCCGGGCCGTACCAGGAAGCCCAGCCGCTGAGCCGCACTTGAACTGGGCCCAGAGACAGCACGGGGGGTTCTGGTTGGGGTTTGCCTGCGACTTCTTCCAGGGGTGGGGCGTTGCCTAGGAGCCTGCGGAGGCGATTGGTTGCTTGCAGGGCGTCTCGGCTAAAGTCCCTGGTGGTGTCGGGGAGGATGGTTTCGGCGTTGATGTTTACCAAGTCCTCGCCGTTTGCCTGGATAATGTAGCGATCGCCTTTTTCCCACTTAACGGTAATGCTGTTCGGATCGATGTTGTTGCGGGCTAGCTGGTTGAGTCTTGCTGCTAAGCTCGATGCCCGCCACACCGGATCGGGTTCTTGGTTGTTGGATTTGCTGGCAATGTTTCCAACTTTGGGATTTTCTTTGGCGCCCTCTACTTGCATCGAACTGCTAGCACCGACTTTGCTGTCGCCAGTTTCTCCGATTTTGGTGTTTGTTTCCGGACTGGCGTTCAGAAATGTGATGACTGGAATGTTTCGCACGTAGACTGTCGCTGCTTGTCGCCCGCCTAACTCGTGGGGCTGAATTTTGGCGATCGAGTCTCGGTCAATGTCAGCTCTTGCTTGGTACTGATACTGTCCGACTTTTTGTGCTTCGACCCGAGTCGCGTTTAACTGCGGGGACGGTTGGGTGGAAACTACTTGCGAGGATGCCTGAGAGTTTTGCTTGCCGGCACTTGTTGCTTGTGCGTGACAAGAGGATGCCGTTCCTACCACAGGAACTAACAGGACAGCGAGTAGACCACCAACAAATTTTTCCTTCATACGTCCATTTTTGTGAAGAGCCATTGCCAACCGAGATTGGAGGATTGGCCGTTTGGCGGCGGGCGTCAAGGATTTCTCTCTTGCCCTTCGCCATTCCCCCGTGAGTCAAAGCAAAGTATCGGGGTGCATTTTTGCTTTAATGCTTCAGCCCCAAAAAAATTTGGCTGAAACTTCCCTGACACTTGACAACTCATACTCGATCCACAATTTGTGTGTTGTTCACGAACTGCAACAGACTACCACAAACTTTTGCGGTTGGGGATCGCTGCGATCGCACTTTTCACCAAATCGTCATGACATCTTCTCAGAACCCTCTCTCATAAAATGCTTTACTTGCAGTGCTTACAGCCGTTTGAGTGATTCCCGAAAACTTTACAAAACTTTACAAAACTTTATTTTATTTTCTGGGCTGCCGAATGGATAGTCTTAAAAAAGCTGTTTGTCAACAGTTATGGGAATAAACTAAAAATTAGAAATCGATTTGGCGGACTTATGGATTATCGAGAAGCAGGTGTGGATGTTGAGGCGGGCAGAGCTTTTGTCTCGCGCATCGGGAGTATGGTCAAGAGCACGCACCGATCGGGAGTTTTGGGCGGATTCGGCGGGTTTAGCGGTTTTTTTAGCGTTCCGGAGGGTTTAAAAGAACCGATTATGGTTTCGGGTACTGACGGCGTTGGGACTAAGTTGAAATTGGCCCACAATCTTGATCGGCACGACACGGTAGGTATCGACTTGGTGGCGATGTGCGTCAACGACGTGCTGACATCCGGGGCCGAACCCCTCTTTTTTCTCGATTATTTAGCCACGGGCAAATTAAATCCCGAACAATTAGCTGCGGTGGTGGCCGGCATTGCTGACGGTTGCAAGCAAGCGGGCTGTGCTTTACTGGGAGGGGAAACGGCAGAAATGCCCGGTTTTTACTCTTCGGGTGAGTACGATTTGGCTGGGTTTTGTGTGGGAATTGTCGAAAAGAGTAAGTTGTTAGACGGTTCGCGGGTGCAGGTGGGAGATGTGGCTGTGGGGCTGGCGAGTTCGGGCGTGCACAGCAACGGTTTTAGTTTGGTGAGAAAAATTGCGGGCGATTGCGGTTTTGACTGGCATTCCCAACCCGAAAAGTTAGGTGGCAAAACTTTAGGAGAAGTGCTGCTAACTCCGACTAAAATTTATGTTAAACCAGTCCTCGAAGCAATTAAGAGCGGTCTAGAAATTCACGGCATGGCTCACATTACGGGCGGCGGTTTGCCGGAAAATTTGCCGCGCTGTTTGGGCGCAAATCAATCTGTGAAAATTGACAGCAATAGCTGGCCAAATTTGCCAATTTTCCAGTGGATTGCTGAAGCGGGCCAAGTTGCCACAGCAGATATGTTCAATACTTTTAATATGGGGATTGGGTTTGTGCTGTTGGTCGATCCCAGGGAAGTAGAACAGGCTGTTAAATGGTTTGAATCTCAGGGAATTGGTGCGTTCGCGATCGGGGAAGTGATTGAGGGGAACGGAGAATTGATCATGGATAATGGGTAATTAGTAGGAAGCAATCGCAGGGGGTGAAGATTGCTTCGCTTTGTTTTATGCACTAACAGACAATCTCAACCTGCATTCATCTGTGTAGATCTGCGGTTAAATTTATAATTTTGAAAGTAACCGCAGAGGACGCAGAGGAGATAGAGGAAGAAAGAGAAAAAGGAATTCACAACCGATGACTCGTTGCTACAATTTTAAATGAAATTGAAATCAGCTATGGTGCCTTTAAATACGGTATCATTCAAAATTATTTCCGTGAATTAGTGTAAAATTTTCCGCCGAACGTTTAAATTAATGGAAGTATACTATTTATTACATCGCCTCTGAAATAAAAAAGAGTTAATTGTTAAAGGGGAGAAAATATTAAAAACCAAGGGAATGTTTGCATCACAGTTTAAACAAAAAACACCTTATTAGGCTTGTACGTGACTCAAAATTTCCAAAAACTCCTGCACAACTAGATCCGGTTGTTCGCTGCATCGGGTAGCGTCGTAATGTTTGACAAGACAGATGCCAGAATCTCTCAAAAGCCCGCACATTTCATCTTCTGTTGCGTTTGGATGGGATGATTCACTGTCAATTTTCAGCATCCCTAGCTTGTTTTGGTGGAAGATCAGAAAGTCAGCTTGTTGGTTTTGTCTCCCTGCGGGTGTTGCGAGTCGGAGTTGGGAGTTGGGGATGAAGAGGGTGGAAGTGCGATCGAGTGTTTCGGCAATTTTCACTTGTGCGTCGGAGTGGAAGCAAAAACCATTCCAGTCAATTGTGTTTTCAGAGTCAGGCTGAGTTTCTTGGTTTTGTTCATCTTCACTCGATGTATTTTCTTTATTTGATTCAGTGCTAGCATCAGGTATGATTGGTTTGTGTGAATCCGTTTGGCACAAATCAGCCTTCACTAAATTGGCAAATAGTCCCGCTCCACTTAGGTTGGCGCCACTGAGATTTGCACCACTGAGATTAACTTCTATCGTCAGATTTCGCTGTACTTTCACTTTTTCTCGTCGCCTGTATCGCTTTAAGACTGACTGAATATTATCTTTTTTGACTTTCTCCCCAAAGGCTTCAGAGAGTAGTTTCCATAACTTAGCACCAGCATCTTTAATATAATCAGATTCATAGCCTGCGCTTTTAGCGATTTCTATATAAGACCGTCCTTCCCAGGATTGAAAAAACACTATTTTTTGGACTTTATTGAGACATTAATAGTCTAGAACTGTTTCGACAATGGTTAGTGCTTCATCAACGGTCATTTTTCCAACTCTCTCAGTGATGGATTGCTTATGTTGGAGCTTTACCTTACAAAACTCCCCGTGAGATACGTATCTTACCACACTAGCTATCAATTATTACTTTTTTATTACTTTTTTGTTACTTTTTTGTTACATTTTTAATACTTTAGCTACTCGGAAATCACTATATAATGTAGTAAAATATAAATATCTGGATAGCAAACATCATCAAAAATTAAATAAAAGATGCTATTTATAGCTAGTATCACTAATAGTTTATTCATATTTTATGATTACTAATTATGAAATTTGTTCGCAATAAAAGCTTATTATATGAACTAAAATATATAAGTTATAAATTCAAGCCACACAAGCTTCTTCTTTTGTTTTTCACAATTATTGCAGGAATAGTTGTAAGCCTAGATGGTGCACAAGCTTTTTTCACTGCCAAAGATAGTCCTGTCCCTGAAAGGTTTAGTTTCCTAAAACAATCATCCAATGCTAGAGCAATTGCCATTGCGATTATAGCAGCACCTTCTCTGCTTATATGGAGTAGTAATCGGGATACTCAAGAAGAAAACCAAAATATTTCCAAAATCACTGAGAGAATAACCTTACCTTTTTTTGAGGAAGATTTGAATAAATTTTTAGATTCTCTACGTATTAAATTTAGTCTTAGTAATTCAGTCCGTATATACATTATGATGCCAATTAGAACAAAGTTCGG
Organism: Microcoleus sp. MP8IB2.171; assembly: GCA_030248405.1. Classification (GTDB taxonomy): domain Bacteria; phylum Cyanobacteriota; class Cyanobacteriia; order Cyanobacteriales; family Microcoleaceae; genus Microcoleus. The sequence goes on along the minus strand of JARCMA010000170.1, from coordinate 11,623 downwards.
TCAGTGGCATCTTAAAGTAATCACTAATACTAAAAATTATGATAATAATGAAAAAGATATATTATTAAAATTTGATGAGGGATTTATAGGATATGCTTTTCAAGGAATTAATTATGATTCTAGAAGAGCACCTAAATATATTCCTACAACAAATTCAAACGATCTTCCAGCTAATTATAAACATCTCAGTCAGAATAATAAAGATTTAGTTAGATGTGACAATAAATGTTATGTAGTTGTACCAATCTTTGACAAAGCTTTTTTGAATAGTTTATTTATTGTTGATACTAACGATCCCAATGATTTAATTGTTTTAAATACGCCAGAATTGCATAGGGAGATTTTCAATTGGATAGGTAATGAACCAATATTATTAAGTTTAATTTGGAGGTTGAAACATCATGGGCGCTAGTGGTAAAATTTCTGAATCTAATGATTATGAATTAAGAGAAATAGTGCAAGATGAGCTTGGGACTACATTTGTGTACGATCGGGTTGAAGATAATATCGATGAAACTTCCGCATTGAATAAAACACCTATTACTGCATCAGCTAAAAAGGCTTCAAATTCATGGGTTTACTGGGTAATATTCTTGCTTCTATCTGTCACAATAACATCAAGAACAAGCTTAAAAAATAATTACGGTAGTAAACAACCTATTGATCCGCCTCCAGTACGATTGCCACGGTATACTCCATAACCTGATAGTACACTAATAATTGCGATCGCCCTTCTTTTTCTCAATATTCTCTGACAGAGGGCGATCGAGCTTTTTAAAGTGCGATTTAACTCAATCCAGGAACATCCTCATACAAAGCAGAGATTGAACACTGAAAATTCATACTAGCCAACTCCAGACAGTCCCCCTCACCGTAGGAAGAAAAAACCCAACGTCCTTCCACATCCAGACGCTAGCAATCTACATTCATCCGTTGTTGACTGATTAATACATATTCTTGTATAGTTGATAGCAATCCATAATCTGCAAATTTCTCTTCTCTGTCCTGAGTAATGTGATAGGTCTGTAAATTACCATAACAAAAGCGCTTTCTAGTAAGGACTTTAGTCCTTATTGACGTATAGTTTCGATAGTTGGGACTGAATTATTCACTATAAAATTGATGATTTTGAGAACCGAAGTCCTGACTTATTAATAGCCGATCGCCAATCATTAGACTTTTTGCAAAAATAGATAATATCTGCGTTAATTTGCGTTTATCTGCGGTTAAAAACAGAAAATCCAGAACTCTTGCAAAAAGTCTAACCACCAATCTTACTTAGTCTTGTCCAAACTCCGCGCCTCCAACCAAATAGGAATTGCAATCCAAGCAACTGCTAACAGCAAAGCAAATACCGCAAATTGAGCAGCCCAAGCTACCAATTTCTCTAAAGACACAACTTGTCCCAAGAAGTAGGATAAACTCACCATTACAGATGCCCAACTGGCAGCACCCAGAACATTGAACAGCGAAAATTTCCAAAAAGGCATTTCTGCAATACCTGCTAGGGGGCTAGCAAAAATTCGCAGCAGTGCGATGAAACGACCCAAAAATACGGCTTTAGCTGCATTTTTGCTAAACTGTTCTTTTAAGTCAAACAGTTGTTCTTCCCGAAAGCGGAAAAATTGTCCCAGCTTCAGCAGTAGTGGCCAGCCGCCGTATCTGCCGATCGCATAACCAAAATTTCCCCCCACAGTCGCACCCGCGATCGCACTGCCGAGCACAAACCAGTAATTCAGTTCCCCGCTGCCAGCTAAAAACCCGCCAGCAATCGTAATTGTCTCGCCTGGAAGAGGAACTCCCAGATTTTCCAGCAAAATTCCCAGAAATACTGCCCAGTAGCCGTAATCACGCGCAAACTGCTGAATAGTCTCTAACGATAAAAACTCAAAAGACATTCGATACTGCCTTCGTAAACTTTTGCAAAGCTCAATACATTTATATATTGGCTCGATTCAGCCAATAGTGCAATCTTTCGCTGTGATGAAGAACACACTGTTGTCGCGATCGCTGGCCCAACTAAAAATTAAGCTTTCAGGCATAATAGATGAATAGAGAATTGTTGCGGTTGCGTTCCGCGCGATCGCTAGCCAGTTTCCTACTAAATTTATCACAACGGCTCTCCCCACCGATTCCCTAGCCCGATCGCGAATCCTCAAACATACGCTGAAATCCCCTGAGTCTCTCAAGAGAGTCAGCAACTAAACTAACTTATTCATACTTGACGATCGTAGGATAACTGCTATGGAATTCCCCAACTTCAACCAACCCATCGTCCTTCAACCTCACAACTGCCTCGACTCCCAAGCCGGCAGCCTCCTCCAGCAACAGCTAGCCGAGATTGTGCCCGATCGCCACAAACTCTGGGTAATAGACATGGCCGCCGTAGATTTCATCGACAGTTCCGGGATCTGCGCCTTAGTCGGCGGACTCAACGCCGCCCGCCACCGGGGATGCCGCCTCGTCATCTGCAATCTCTCAGCAACAGTCAGGCTAATATTTGAAATTACTCAACTCGACCAACTCTTTGAAATCTTCGACAGTTTCGAGCAAGTTATCTCCACTGAAACTCCGGCTTTAGTTGCTTGATTAAAATGAGATCCCGAGTTTAAATCTCAAGTTTGCAAGAGACTTCCAGCAACCGCAGAGCTAATTTCAATATCATAAATAGGTTTATTTGTCAAGCAATACCAATGACAAACAAATAAATCCGGCACTTGAACGCCGACAGAAGCGATCGCAGGTGCAGCCGGAAAAGGCCAAAGTCGATCGAAACAAATCCTTTCCCCTACAAACCCGAACTGCATCAAATAAGTCGCTGGCGGCGCATTTAAAAGATTTAGCAAGCGGTAAGCCAACTCATACAACTGCTGTCGCCAAACATCCGACAAATGCACCGGTTGAGAGTAACTCAACTCGCCAGACTGCTTGTCAGGTTCCCCACCGATCACCTCAGCATACAGTGGGCCCTTTGCCGTCAACACCACAGGCAGCCAAAAATTTCCACCCCCGACGGGAAAAAGCAACTCCTGGGACACTCGATCGCGCGCCGCCGAAACATTGCTACAAAATCGAAACACATCTTGAGCAGGAAAAAGCAGATTTTCTGGCACATCCAGCGTCAAAGGACAAACGATCGCCCCACCCGGAGCGATCGCGCCAGAATTGAGTTCAGAAACCGCACAGATATTGACTTCAGTTAAAGGATGAGATTGAGCGATCGCCGCCTTGAGACTGGCTGTCGGGCCTTTCTCGCCACCCGCCACAATCACCACCCTAGACATTGCCAAAGCTCGGCATTTGAATTCCCCGATCGTCCGTTTCATCGACGCTCGGCAGATCCAAGCCCTTAGCCTTGCGGCTCCGCACAGCGAGACGGTAAGTGACGCTCTGCAACTCAGTGTGCAACTGGCGGTTTTCCTTTTGCAGTTGATCCAATTTTTCCTTAATCGGCTCGATCCGCTCGGCAAACTTCTGGCGGTAAACCCCCGGCAATTCCTGAACCACCTGTTCCAGCATCCTAGAGCGATCTGTCAATTCCTGCACCGACTGCCGCAGTTGGTAAACCTCAGCATCCCGCTCTGCGATTTGTTCCTGATAAAAACCCACCTGTTCTTCAACAGCTTGGAGTTGTTCCCGCATTGCCTGCATTTGAGCTTGGTGGCGATCGGAAACTTCCGGCGCCGGCACAAAACTAGAATTGCCCTTCACCAGCCTGAAAAGTTCTTGAGACAACTGCTGCACCAATTGGTCGCGCATTTGCAGCTCTTCGGTGAGACGAGATACCTCTGATTGCAGTTCTTTTGAGCTTACAAGTTTAGTTTGATTCACAATGAGTCTCAGCTTTTGTTATATAGTGTGTTTCTATTTAAAAATATCTTTCCCTTACCGCAGAGGCAAGAGGCACTTCAAAAGTTTTGAACCCATTAGGCTAAATCGAGCCCGCGGCCCGATGTCAAGGGTAAAGCTCAGTCTAACTCAAATCAGGCATCCCCGTCATCACCTTAGTTTCTTGCCATAGACACAGTTCAGTTGACAGTTGACAGTTGACAGTTGACAGATGAGGGCGACCTCTACCTAGAAGGAAGAGGATTGAAGTAATGAATCGTCTTCTTTTAATTTCTCCCTAAAAGGGAGAGGCTTTAAACCAATTTTTTCTGGTAAAATCCTAGGTTTTTTGTCCATAAACCCGGTTTCTTAGCTTTTTCTGAGAATAGTGCAAGATCTCATGTGTAACCAATCACAGCCGAAAGGACTTTGCCAGCTTCGTCCACGGTGCTGCCAAAACAGATAATTCCGTCCTCGTGACCGGCCATCGCCAGAATTTTGCGCTCCGCCAAATTCTCCTCCTCAAAAAGTCTAAACATTTCTAAGGCCATCTGGGGAGTGCCGTAAGGTATTTCTTTTCTAGTAGTAGGAATCTTAAACAGCAGGTGCTGCCATAGTTTAGGATTATGGACGTGAATTATCGCGCCCACATCCTCTCTCTGAAGGTACAGGGCCCCGTGAGTCAGGGACTCCGACGAAGCTTGTACGGGCCCCCGGCAGCCGAGGAAATTTTGTTCTAAGTTAAATTCGGTAACAGTACAGTAGAATTCTGGTCCCAGAGTCCTCAAATGTGCAGTCTGGGTTCCCGAAATCACGAATTGGCAAGAATTGCCGAGTCTGACGCTGACGTTGCCAAACCCTATGCCATTTTCGTAGACGCCAATTAATCCCCAAGAGTGGAGCCGATCGCGCCAGTGCATCAAATCTGCTATGTTCCGGGCAGCTACAGGGTCTGCTTTTTCCCAATCACAGCGGTACTTAACGACTCCTTCATCCATCCATTTTTCGGTCAGAGTGGACAGGACAGACCCGATCCAAGCAGAGACTTAATCGAAGTTGTCAAACATCTTTTTTTTGCCTGCTGCCTTCTGTCTCGGTGCATCAGTGCCTTAACTAATCTACATTCCAGTGTCGCCGTAATTAGCGACCGACATTAGCAAAAAGTAAGCTAGGAAAGAAGAACCAATTATTCCAAAAATCATGATTTAGCCTCTAGGTGATTACAAAAGTTCAATATGAAAACGTACAATTTTTTTAGGGGAGTTTGATTCCAGGCTATTGCCCGATCGAGTTTCTGATGTGAAACTACATAACATCCCTGAATCGGTTATCGCTCTATACTACCGCATTTCTACTGAGTTGAGTTCTACCTTAAGAAAGATTTAAGGATAAATTACCCCTTAACCAGGTAACTTAGGTAAAAAGCAACCGTAGATTTACTGATTTTTTATCATTATACATATATTTAAGCAAAAAGCAAGCGGAACACAAAAAATATTTTTTAGCCTGTCAGGGAGGAACTGGCACCATCTTCGGGTGCTCTACGTTAGTCAACAACTGTCGATCGAGCAATTTTTAGCTCCGGGGCATCCTCTAAGCTAAGAAACCGGGTTGAGCGTTATCATGTCGGGTAAAATCACCCCAACGCCAGCTCGCGTCGGCGGGTTTACCAAAATCTGTAGTATTAATTACAGAGCCGGTAAACCCGCGCCTACCTAGAGGAGGATAGTCGATCGACCGAACCTGATATAAGTCCTATTAAGAAAAAAACAAGCCGATCGAGCAGTGATGACTCGATCGGCTAAATTATTCTGTGGAGCGCGATCGCCCGCAGCCGTTTAAATGTGGAAGTGATACAAGATGCTGCCGTCGTCTTTAATTTCGCAATTGGCATTAAAGACTTCAGCTTGTTGGTTCAAAAAACGCTGAGCGACATCCGGTGACAGCCGCGTTTCCATCGCAAACCGCACCAGAGTGATTTCGCCGCGGCCTTCTTTGATCAGTCGGTACAAAGCACTTTGAAGCCTGTCGCTCTCTTCTCGCTGAAAAGCTGCTTTGTACCTCCAATCCGCCACCGAAGGAATCAAACCGCGGCTGACCAAAATCGCCAACAGCAAGCCAATTCCAAAAATCAGAGGCACTGTCGGATCGCTCGTGGGCGTCGCCACAATTTGCGGCACTGTAGCGGCGGCCAAACTGCTAACCATTTCTTTTTCCGACGCTTGCGTATCCGCCATTGCAAGCTGAGTTTTGTTGTAAAAGTCTTGCTGAAGCTTCATTTGCTGCAACAGGCGAGCGCGCTCTCTTTCGTATTGGTCGAGTTTTTGCTGAGCTTGTTTCAGGTCTTGAGTGACTTGTGCCAAGCGTTGGTTTAGCGTCTGATTGACTGATTGCCACCGATATCTGTTAATCAGGCGGCTTTTTTCAACCATGCCCTTCATCAACATATCCGCCGTTTGGATTGCTTGCTCCTGATCGAGCGAGCGATACCCAACCATAATTTCTAGGGGTTGTTCCGGCTTAGAAATTTTGACACTAGCATTTTGTCGAACTTGCTGGGGCGACAGCTTAACTGCATCTGCCACTGCTTTGACAACATTATCTGCTAGGAGAACCTCCGGGGTGAGTTGCTCTCCCTGCTTGAGAATTGTCGTACCCGTGCTCGAAAATTTGACTGGCGGATTATTAGAAGTGAGAGTGCCTTGAGCCATGAATCCGGGGGGCGGGGCGAGGCGGTAGGCTAGGGCGCCTGAAATACCCATAATTACAGCAAAACTGCCTAGGGCAATCCATCTGTATTGATGTGCTGAAGATCTAAAACGTAAATTTCCCATTTTGATAGTCAAGTCATAACATTCGCTTGCCGCAGCTACTGCAAAACGCCAGAGCGATGGTTTCTTTCTGGTTAGTCAAATTGACTGCTGAAAATTTTCTCAGTTTGTACCTAAAAGCTATTAGCTTTTGAGAGTTGTCAATATTCATGATCCGAAAAAACCGATCGCGCTTTTATTTGATCCGAGCTATAACTTCAGTTTTTGTCCTTAATAATTAATCTGTAACAAGGCTTCTGGAAGTCTACTGGCATCAGACTAGCACTCAGGCGTGCGATCGCCTCGCCTCCCCGTGTTTGTTGACATTCAAAACAGTCTCCTTTTCACCCTTGACAATTCTCCAATTATCTTACGTCTTGGCGTCTTGCGGACGCGGTTGAAGAAAAAAAAAACCTTAAATACTCTGCCTAACAACTTAACAAGCAAGAATTATACCATGCAGTTAAGAGTTTGCTGCATATTAAAAAAAATTGTGGAGCTGGGCGCGAGACCAGATCCACATATTCACATAACAATTATGGTTCGATCGGTTGATGGTTCGATCGAGCTAACCGACGAAAGTTCAGAAGCCGATCGGCAAAATCAGACCCTCGCGGGCCATGACAGCCTTGGGGAAAGCGATTTGCACATCTTCGGCGATGCGATCGAGAAAATCGTCAGTGTGAGCCGGATCATGGTGAAAAATCACCACTCGTTTCACCCGCGCTTCCTTAGCCATTCTCACCGCTTCCTGCCAAGTCGAGTGTCCCCAACCCACCTTCGGAGACTTGGGGTTGTGATATTCCTCGTCGGTGTACATCGCATCGTAGATCAGCACATCAGCGTCGAGGGCCAAATTGTAGACATTCTCATCTAGTCGATCGGGAAAATGCTCCGTATCAGAACAGTAAACCACCGAACGTCCCTGCCAACTCACCCGATATCCCATAGCAGTATTCGGGTGATTGAGAGAACCAGTCCTAATCTCAATATCGTCCAGCATCATCGTCTGGTTGTGATTGAGTTCGTAGAAATTCAAATCTGCAGGCAAACCCATCAGCGGCACCGGCGAATTCGAGTGCAGAATCCGTTCCACAAAATGCCTTTTGAGACAATCTCCATCCGGCGGAATCGCCCCATAAATATCAAACCTATTACCACGGATGAAAGCTGGGGCGAACAGCGGGAAACCTTGAATGTGATCCCAGTGATAGTGAGTAAAAAACATATAAGCTTGCACCGGCATTTCTTGCATCAACTGGTCTCCCAGCATCCGCAAGCCTGTTCCGCCGTCAAAAATCAAGCGTTTGCCAGCGACTCGCATTTCCAAACAAGAAGTATTTCCGCCGTAGCGAACAGTTTCCGATCCTGGTGTCGGAACACTGCCCCGCACGCCCCAGAACTGTACGACAAAATCATCCATACCTTTTATTGATTCCGAGGGTTGAGGGCAATCAACGGGAGTTGCCGCTACAGAGGACAAGCTGATTTCCATTTTAAAATTCAGACTTTAAGGTTCCACATTGTCCGTGATGGCGCAGCAGATGGTCGCACAACACTAAAGCTACCATCGCTTCCACCATTGGCACAGCTCTTGGCAAAACGCAAGGATCGTGCCGTCCTTTGGCAGCGAGCAGGGTTTCTTCGCCCTCTCGGGTAACTGTACGCTGCTGCTGGCGAATTGTCGCAGTCGGCTTGAAGGCCGCCCGCAAAATAATATTTTCGCCGTTAGCAATGCCGCCCTGAATTCCGCCGGAGCGATTCGTCACTGTACGAATTACACCCTGATCATCAGTATAGTATTCATCATTGTGTTCGCTGCCTTTGAGCAGAGTCCCGGCAAAGCCCGAACCAATTTCAAAGCCTTTGCTGGCTGGTAAGGACATGATGGCTTTGGCCAAATCGGCTTCGAGTTTGTCGAATACGGGCATTCCCAGGCCTTTGGGTACGTTGCGGGCGACGCATTCGACTACACCGCCGATCGAATCTCCACTATCACGAATTTTTTCAATCAATTCGATCATTCTTTCAGCGCATTCGGCATCTGGACAGCGGACGATGTTGCTTTCTACTTGTTCTAAGGTAACAGTATCGGGGTCTACAACACCTTCTAAGTCTTTGATGCGTTTGACATAGCCGACTATTTCGACTCCTGCTGCTTGGAAGAGAATTTTTTTGGCGATCGCGCCTGCTGCTACTCTACCAATTGTCTCCCTCGCTGAACTTCGACCACCGCCTTGCCAGTTGCGAATCCCGTACTTAGCATCGTAGGTAGCATCAGCGTGGGAAGGGCGGTAAGTTGTCGCCATTTCGCCGTAATCTTGGGGACGAGTGTCTTGATTGCGGACTAAAATTGCGATCGGAGTTCCCAGAGTTTTGCCTTCAAACACGCCCGACAGAATTTCGCAGGTATCTGCTTCTTTGCGGGGCGTGGTAATTTTGCTTTGTCCGGGGCGGCGGCGATCGAGTTCGGCTTGAATTTCCGAAGCGTCGATCGACACCAGGGGCGGGCAACCGTCAATTACTACTCCGACACCACCGCCGTGAGATTCCCCAAATGTCGATATCCGAAATAAATGCCCAAAAGTGTTGCCCATAGTGCTTTCGCCTGAAACCTAATAATTTTTACTTTAACTGGAAGATAGATTTTTCCAATATATATTTACTGTATTTTTGCAGAATATAGCATTGACTGGGGAGGCGAAAGGTCGATCGGGCACTGCAGAAGTTCGATCGCATCCCGGTAGCAGAATATCTACGAGGGACAGGGGAGAGGAGGGAATTGGGAGAAGAGGAAAACTGTGAAAATCTCTTCTTCCCTCTTTCTGACATCAGTTACATCCGCTGCCGAACATCCATCCATCCATCCATCCATCCATCCATCCGTTACATCCGTTACATCCGTTACATCCGTTACAAAATCCGTTGCCGAACTTTTTTAGTCTTCGTGTTCTTCAAAAGGATCTCTCAATTCCTTAGCGGGAGGGCCGAAAGCCGTGTAGATCGAGAATCCGGTGATTGCCACCAGACACACGCCCAGTGAAATGCCTATAACTGCTGCGGGTTCCATATTTTTGATCGATTATGAGTGATCCCCTCTATAATATTACAAAAAATAACAATCCGTCTAAAAGTCTAGTGATTTTAGGCGCAGTACGGTAAGGCAGCCGAGCCCACTCCCGCTGTTCTCAGTCCCCCTGCCGCATTTCTGAGAAATTGCGATCGCAATTAGCGGTGGAAGTATGTCAAACTTTTCTGTAGAGATTCATTGTAGGTGACTTATGGCACAGCGGACTTGGTTAGGAGATATACTCAAACCCCTTAACTCAGAATACGGCAAGGTAGCCCCTGGTTGGGGAACCACCCTGTTGATGAGCGTTTTCATCGGATTGTTTTTCGTGTTCTTGTTGATTATTTTGCAAATCTACAACTCTTCTCTGATTCTAGAGAATGTGGATGTTGATTGGTCGAGTCTCGGCCGCTAGAATTTGAGCGCCAAACAGTAAGGCTAACAGTAAAAGCTGAGGGTAGAGGAGAAATGGTAAAAGGTAAGTTTTCCCATTTTCCCTTGCCCTTTTCCGTTACGGGCTTGTAATAAAATGCTAAATAACTAAACAAATTACCGGAGACAAAAAATGAATATTTTTGGCATTGGTTTGCCGGAAATGGCTGTAATTTTTACCATCGCCCTGTTGGTATTCGGCCCCAAAAAGTTACCAGAAATTGGTCGGAGTTTCGGGAAAGCACTTCGGAGTTTTCAGGATGCTTCGCGGGATTTTGAGTCGGAGTTTACGCGGGAAACCAAGCAGCTAGAAGAAGCAGTAGCAAGTACCAAAAAGCCGGAACCAGAAAAACTCGCGGCTGCTGCTAAGGAAGATATCACAAACAGTTAGATGAACAACACTCAGAAATCGGAAACACCAGCGGAGTTAGTAATTCCCCAGCTAATTGTGGGTTTGGGGAATCCTGAACCAAAGTACGATCGCACGCGACACAATATCGGCTTTAATGCAGTAGATGCCTTAGCTAAATCTTGGCAAATTTCCCTGTCAGAAAACCGCAAATTTCAAGGCATATTTGGCGAGGGAAATCGGCCGCGGGGACAGAAAATGCGCTTGCTGAAACCGTTGACGTACATGAACCTGTCGGGCCAATCGATTCGGGCGGCGACGGATTGGTACAAAATACCTCCAGAGTCCGTATTAGTAGTATACGATGATATGGATTTGCCGATCGGCAAACTCAGAATCCGGCTAGCAGGTTCAGCCGGCGGGCACAACGGGATGAAATCAACAATTTCTCACTTGGGCACAGACAAATTTCCCCGCCTGCGAATTGGCATTGGCAAACCTCAAAACGATCCTGCCAAAAACGACAAAGATACGATTTCCTTCGTATTAGGAAAATTTTCCTCAGAGGAAAGTCAATTAGTAGAAAAAATGCTTAAATTAGTTGTAGAAGCTGTGGAACTTAGCCTCCATCAGGGAGTAGAAAAAGCCATGAGTCTTTACAACAATCGTACCATTGTAGAAACAAACGCGGAAACAAAAAGGTGAGTTCGAGACGTTTGCCGGAAACTACAGCCCATGTCCGAGTTACGGGTCAATCTTGGCTAAAAGGCACGATTGAAGGTGAAGTGACTGCCGGCAGTTTTGAGTGGCACTTTCAATGGCGTTTTCGGGAAGAAAAAACACTAATTCTTGAACCATCTCAGGGCAGGGCATTGATTCAAGAACCGCTGCACCGTTTTCTGGAAAAATGGGACTATCAGCTTGAACCAGGGGGGGATTATTCCTTTACCGTTAGGGCTCAGTTTTAATATTCATATTTATTTGGGAATAACTCTTGACGCTTTATGCTAAATCTAGCATAATAGAATTGTAGCTTATAAACCAATACGGTTCACTTAAGAGAGATCCCCCCTAACCCCCCTTAAGAAGGGGGGGACAAGAATGCTCTCAAAGTCCCCCTTCTTAAGGGGGATT
>JARCMA010000018.1 GCA_030248405.1 Microcoleus sp. MP8IB2.171 | reverse complement strand
TGAAGACCCTGGATACCTGCGAACAGTTAATCTTGTCACTACTTATGAAGAATTGATGAAGCCGAATTCGTATAACACCAGCACTCAAGTGCTGACAGTCAAACCTTATACAGTGATTACTACAGGTCAGCGTTTTATTGGTAAAAAAACAAAGATTCAATTAGGAAACCTTCATACATCTGTGCAAGCTATGACTCAAAAAAAAAGATTCCTTTGATACAAGTAAGGAATCATTTAGGCATTAAAGTTTGGACTAATTATTAAACAATTTAATTAAAGGCAAAGGCATATAATGAATATCAATGCAACCCCAACAACTCCCGCCGAAGTCCGCCAACACCTGATCGATGCTTTGCAACTCGACCTCATCGGCCCCACGCCTGACGATGAGGCGCACGCCGCAGAAATCATCAACCAGCCGCCGTCTCGCTGGTATCTGACGGGTTTTCTCGTACCTTACGGGGCGGGCCTCGAACAGCGTAGTGACAACACCAGCAATGACGAACTAGATGAAGTCAGCCGCCCTAGTTCTGGTGACGATCAAAATACCCCGGAAAAATCCTCGGCGCGTAGAGCATTTTTTCCCTCCTCAATGGGCTTGAGTTTCCTGATTCCCCAACAAGCAACTCACTTCCGGGCGATCGCATCTTGGGGCGACTACTCCCCGATTCCCAAAGAAGAGGAAGAAGAAGAACAGGAAAAATCAGAAACAGAGGAAAAACCGGAAAAAGCCGAAAGCAAATTGCAAAGTCTCGCCTCTACTTCTTGGCTGCGAAAACTTCAACAGGTAGAATTAACTGTCCCGATCGCAAACAGCAACTCACCCTACACTTTAGAGATTCCCAACAGCGGCGGATTAAGATTGGTTGTTTCCACACGCCCGGTGTTGTCTCAGACTAAATTACCTCCGGGAACCCGTTCTGTCTCCGCTTTTATTGTCAATTACCGGACTCCCACAAAGGATGATTTGTTGCGAGATACGACCTATATTTTCCAAACAAATTTAACTATTCAAACGCCTTACTCCCTCGTCGCCCGCCCGAATTTGCGGGAACAAACGGATGATGATTGGGATGAAAAGGTGGCTGATTTACAGTATCGGGATGATTGCGAATATGCTGTGGGCCATAACGTTTCGGCGATCGCCCTTGTCAACCCCGGCCTGATCTGTAACGAAATTCGCACCGCTTGGATACCCGCGGCTGATGTAGAAAAAGTGATCGCGGCTGATATACCGGGAATTGAATTGGAAATTGAGGCGATCGCCACTGCATCCACTCCATCAGTTTTGCGATCGATGCTAGAACCAATGGTAACAGCTTATGGGGATTGGATTGCAGAGCAGCGGCACAAGTTTGATCTCGCACCCAACCGAGCTCAAATTGCCGAAGATTTGCTCAATCGGGCTCAAGTCGCGGGCGATCGCATTGCTGGTGGCCTCGATGCTTTAAATGACCCGGAAGTGTTCGAGGCGTTTATAATTGCTAATCGGGCGATCGCGATTTCGATCCGTCAACGGGCCATCCACGACAATGACAGTGAGAAAAACCCCGCAGCAATCAAGGCCCCGAAATGGCGGCTATTTCAGCTAGCATTCCTGTTGATGAACTTAACTGGGATTGCGGAACCTGAAAAGGGCGATCGGGAAATAGTAGATTTGCTATTTTTCCCCACAGGCGGCGGCAAAACCGAAGCCTATTTAGGATTAGCTGCATTTACATTAGTGCTGCGACGGTTAAGAAATCCGGGGATTAGTGGGGCCGGAGTTAGTGTGTTAATGCGCTACACTTTACGACTCCTAACTTTAGACCAACTCAGCCGCGCCGCTACTCTGATTTGCGCCTTAGAATTAGAACGGCAAAAAGATGACAAAAAGCTGGGCACTTGGCCCTTTGAAATCGGGTTATGGGTGGGACAAGCCGCCACCCCAAACCGGATGGGATGGAAAGGAGATAATAACCCAGAAAGTGCGCGTACCCGGACTATTGCTTATCAAAATAACGATCGCGACAAACCATCGCCCATTCCCTTAGAAAACTGCCCTTGGTGCGGCGAAAAATTCACCCGCAAATCCTTTGAATTATTCCCCAACGCCGACAATCCCACGGATTTAAGAATTATCTGTAACAACCGCAACCGCCTGGAGAACGGCCAACTGCCATGTACCTTTGGGGGGAATAATCCCCTACCGATCGTTGCCGTTGATGACCCTATTTATCGCCGGATTCCTTGCTTTATCATTGCGACTGTCGATAAATTTGCTAACTTACCTTGGGTTGGAGAAACTGGGGCTTTGTTCGGAAAGGTCGATCGCTACGATAATCAGGGATTTTATGGCCCAAGTGCGATCGGCATCGGTCGCACACTCGAAAAACCTCTCCTACCGCCGGATCTAATTATACAAGATGAATTGCATTTAATTTCCGGGCCATTAGGCACAATGGTCGGACTTTATGAAACAGTTATTGATGCCTTATCAGCTATTGACAAAGATGGTAAAAAGATTTACCCTAAAATAATCGCTTCCACCGCCACTGTCCGGCGAGCAACCAAACAAATTTGTGCTTTATTTGGTCGCACCAAAGTTGATATTTTTCCGCCTCCGGGCCCTGACCGCCGCGATTCATTCTTCGCCAAAACAGTCTCCGCCACCGAACAAAATCCCCGCACTTATATCGGCATTGCCGCCCAAGGTCGCAGCTTAAAAGTCATCTTGCTGCGGACTTATTTAGCTGTATTAGGCGCTGCTCAAAAAGATTGGAATGCTAACGGCGGCGTGAGAAATAAAAACAATCCGGCGGACTCTTACATGACCTTATTGGGTTATTTTAACTCGCTGCGAGAATTGGGCGGAAGTCGCCGGATTGTTGAAGATGAAGTTAAATCTCGTTTGTTAGGATATCACCAAAGAAAGCGGGAAAATGAGCAGGAAGGATGTTTTGTTAACCGCCAAATTAATGATGAACCTTTAGAATTAACTTCTCGCGTTAATACTAGCCAAGTCTCGGAAGCAAAACGCCGTTTAGCCTTAGTTTTTTCCGATAAAGACCGGGTAGATGTGGCCCTAGCAACTAATATGATTTCTGTGGGTTTGGATATTACTCGTCTCGGCTTAATGGTCGTCTTGGGACAGCCCAAAACAGCGGCGGAGTACATTCAAGCAACCTCGCGGGTTGGGCGAGACGAACAACGGCCGGGATTGGTGATCGCGTTACTAAATATACACCGACCGCGCGATCGATCGCACTACGAACGTTTCGGGGCGTGGCATAACACTTTTTACCGCGCCGTCGAAGCCACCAGCGTCACGCCTTTTTCTCCCCGCGCGATCGATCGGGGAATTGCTGCGATTACGGTGGCTCTAGCGCGTCTAGGCAATGCAGAAATGACTTCACCTTTAAATGCAGTCAAAATTATAGAACAACGCTCAAACTTAGAATTTGTGGCTGATATCATTGCAGAGCGATCGGTGATTCATGACCAAGACCGAGAACCCGCAGAAACTGAAGAATTGCGTCTAAAAATCAAAGGGCGAGTCAATGATTTGCTCGACACTTGGCAACAGATTGCAACGGAAAAAGGCAGTTTGCAATATCAGCAAGAAGTAGGAGTTGCACCGCCTTTATTATTTGACCCCCTTGACCCAGACTTGCAGAGGCAACCGCAATCTGCTAAAAAGTTTAAAGCGCAGCGTAGTTTGAGAGATGTAGAACCAGTTGTCAATTTGTGGGTGAGAAATTCCTATGAATTAGATATAAATGACGAAGATTAGAGGAAATTGTATAAACTTTTGATTGAGAGATCGACCGCAGATTAAGGGCAGATGAACACAGATTAACGCCGATAATTTCAAGATGCTTTAGAATTTTTGCAATTTTGTCTATTACCAGAAAGAATTGGTTTAAAGCCGGAACCCTTTTAGGGAGAAATCAAAAGAAAACTATTCATTACTCCAATCCTCTTCCTTTTAGGTCAAGTGCTGTCAACTGTCAACTGTCAACTGTCAACTGAATGAAAACCCAACTAAAATCAATATGAAAATCCCATCAGGACAAATTCGCCAAAGTCAAATTTTAAGCACCTTCGGGCCGGGGGCAATGGTGGATTTACCCAATGATTCAATTATTATCGGCGGATTGAATTACTGGCGGGGCGATAAATTGCGTATCTACGAAGAACGTTTGGAAGAAAGAGTTGTGGCAATTCTTGGCCTCGAACCAGGTAGCGTTGTTGCCCTGTACGCTCCTCCTGTGGATACACAAGACCCCAGCGCGCCTCGCACGGGTATCACAGTGTTCACATTTCCTACTTGGTTTGTCGCGCAAGATGATGGCATTTGGAAGGCTCCCAGTGGCAAAGAATACCGCACCAGACCGTTAATTCCTTCGGGCAGTTTGATTAAGGGAAAATATCTCAATTTTGAGAGGAAGAAAAAGCCTGTTGTACCAGTACGTTTTGTGCAAGCTTGCGCCAATGGACATATTAGTGATATCAATTGGTCGGCTTTTGTCCATAACAATTTGGATACAAGATGTCGAGGGCTATTGTGGCTGGATGAAAGCGGTTCTGGCAATGATTTTGCTGAAATCTTCGTTCGCTGCGAGGCTTGCAAAGCCCGTCGCCCCCTTGCTGATGCTACTGTGCCCTATTCCAAGGTGCTCGGTAGGTGTTTGGGCGATCGCCCTTGGCTTGGCCCTGCTGCTAAAGAACTTTGCGTCTCTAAGGACGATCGCCCGTTGTATAATCGACTGTTAGTGCGATCGGCCAGTAACGCCTATTTTGCCCAAGTCCTCAGCGTGATTTCTCTGCCCGACTCCGACTCTCAACTCAGGGAAGCCGTGAACCAAGTTTATGAAGATTTTCTGCAATATGTTGAAGACTTAAATGATATCAAAAACGATCGCAAAAAACAAAAAGTTCGTAATGCTTTAGAGGGGTTGAGTGATGATGCTGTTTGGGCTGAGATACAGCGGCGAAAGGAAGGAGTTGCTAATACAAGAAAGAGCATCAAGCAAGTAGAAATTGAAACTTTACTGGCTAGTCCTGATGAAGTCGGGGAAGATGTACCAGAAGGAGATTTTTATGCCCGGGCTCGCAAATTAGAGGAGTTAAATTCTCTTTTAGCAACCCGCATTGAACGGATTATTTTAGTCCATCGACTCCGAGAAGTCATAGCGCAAGTTGGATTCACTCGCTTTGAAGCAGCCATGCCGGATATTGAGGGTGAATTAGTAGATATCAATGTGCGGCGGGCGGCTCTAGATATCGATCCCACCTGGGTACCGGCTATTGAGAATCGAGGTGAAGGTGTATTTATCGCCTTTCAAAAACAGGCAATTGATGAATGGCAGAAAAAACCAACTGTTCTAAAAAGAGGTGAAGAGTTACAGCGAGGCTTCGAGAAATGGCGCAACACTAGAGGTATTCCTCAAGACAAAGCCAAGTTTCCGGGGCTACCTTACATCATGTTGCACTCGCTATCTCACCTGTTAATTACTGCTGTTTCTCTGGATTGTGGCTACGCAGCTAGTGCTATCCGCGAACGCATTTATGCTGGGGATTCGGGCTACGGTATTTTGCTGTACACCGGCACTTCTGGTAATGATGGAACCTTGGGGGGACTGGTGCAAGTTGGTAAGCGGATTGAATCGCTGTTAATGGACGCATTGGAGTTAGGAAGGCTTTGCTCTAATGACCCTGTTTGCGCTCAACACGAGCCTGAGAGCGAGGCTGAAGACCGCTTGCTGCACGGCTCTGCGTGTCACGGGTGTTTGCTGATTGCTGAGACTTCTTGTGAACAACGCAACGATTTTCTCGATCGGGCTTTGGTGGTAAATACACTCAGTGGTAACGGTGCTGCTTTTTTCCCCGATGAATTGTGATGTCTGCTTTTTTACAATCAAGCTGACCTGTATTTTTGAGTTGGGAACCCTACAAACGCAGGCTAAGCACACCTTTTTCTGCCACAAAATTATCTAACAGCCTTATTGCTCGTTCTACAATTGATTGGTGAGACAAAGCGCGAGAGTTATGATGATGTTTAAGAAGGAGAAAATGCCATGTTTGAATTAAATAAAATCCAATCCATAGCCCAATCCTATACTCCGCAAGAGCTATTCGCTGCTTTGGTTTGGCAGCGCCAATTCAATCAGTTTGATGGTGAAGAAGTCATTACAGACCTTGCTAACCACCCTTCTTTATGGTCAAGCTTCATATTCTCAAAGCCGATCTTTGCGCCCGATGAGAAAGGTTTAAGCTTTAATGGCGTACTCGATACGCTGTTAGCAATGGCTAATTATCGCCCGATGCCAGAAACTAGCATGATCCATTTTATTCGCTACCCAGCAGACACACTTTACTTGCTGACAGAAAACCGAGATATAACTGTGTCTCAGCTTTTAGACTTCGGCAAAAAGTGGCGGGCTGACTCCGTTGAAGTATGTGATGGAACAAGTGAGGAGTATGGCTGGCAACTCAAACGCCGGCTGATAGCCAGACTTGAAGGATCGCTTTGGGGTGACAGTCCTCAAAAAGCTCAGGATGCAGTCGTTATTTCTTACTGGTGGGATTGACTTGAGGAACCTCCAATCGCAGCAATGACTAAAAAGCGAGCGCCCGCATTGCTATAAAATTCAGTAGTTATAACATCACTTTGAAAGAGTATAGGACTTACGCATTGACAAAAAACATTATCTATGTATTCTCGACCATAGCATCACTCTGAAGGTTTGCAAAAATATGCTCACGTATAACTAAGGTG
>JARCMA010000169.1 GCA_030248405.1 Microcoleus sp. MP8IB2.171 | reverse complement strand
CCTCCGGCAGCGATAGCATCAGTCCCTTGCCACCGCCTTCCCCCGGCGCAAAATCCCAGTGCGCGGGTTTGCCGTAGGGTTTCTCAGCTTGCCGTTTCGACAGCAGGGCCACTCGCACTGGGTGTTCGCTGCGGTTGCTGACGCGCAGACTGCCGGTGGCTTTAGTATTTGCAGGGATTGAGGAAAGCAATTCCTCCTCTGGATCTGGGGGGGTTGGTATTGAGTCGGGCTTGGGCTCGCTGGCGGTGTCTGCAGAAGCGGTGGCGACTGTGGAAACGGGGGGCGTGTGGGGTTGTGCGGTTGCTTGTGAGGGCCAATCGCTCGACTGATTTGAACCGTTGGAGATAGTGATTTCAAAACGTCCTAGAAACATTCCTGTAATTAGGACGATCGACACTCCAATTACGATCTGGTAAATTTTAAGATTCATAAATTTTAGGCTTAAAGGATAGACTGCACCCGAAATTAGTCTTAACTATTTTTAATGTAAAACCAGGGTCTGCTGTGCCACAAGATACAGTTACACTTAATTACTTGAGCGTTCTCGGCTATAAGTCCGCGATCGCTCAATACCATCTTAGATGTTAAATTTGAGATTTTAGATTGCGACATACTGACACCGATAAGGATTTGGAGTTGGTCGGGAGGGTCATTTGTTTACTCACCCGTATAACTTTTAATACCAGTTGAAAAAAAGAGTGCCACTATAGGCCCGTACTCCAAACCCCAATAGTCATCAGTAATTCCGCATCTCAAATCTCAAATCTCAAATCGTATAACTTTTATGCAGAATACCCGAATTAACAGATTGATTGATGTTCTGGGCGATCGCTTCGGAGGCTGGCTGAGCAATCCTTGGCGGCGGATTTCGCTCCTGCTAATTAGTTTGCTATTCGGCACTTTTTTGGGAACAGCTATTTCGACGATCGCCGGACAATCCGCTGATTGGGATATTATCGCTGCGGCGCTGTTGGTATTGTGGACGGAATTGGTGAGCTTGCTGCTTTATCGCTGGCGGCGACAAGGAACCCGTTATTTATGGGTGGAACTGCTGCAAGCTCTGAAAATTGGTGTTACTTATAATTTATTTGTGGAGGCTTTTAAGCTTGGCTCTTAACCAGTGTTGACTTATAGGGGCCTTGCTTTCGAGTGTCCGCCCGATATTTTTAAGCAGATGGATCGATCGAACTTAAATCCTGTAGAAATTTTAGAAGCATGGATAGCTGGCGATCGCTCGCTCAGGAAGATCAGCGCCGCCGAGTTAGAATTGCTGGCAGTTTGGGAACTTGCGGATGATGTGCGATCCTCTTCGAGGGCTTCGCGATCGCGCGCTTTTGGCATTACCCCTGACAATGTAGCCGATGTTGTCCGCCACAAAACAGATTTATTCTTGTCTCTGCTTGACGAACTGCATACTTTTCCGCTCAAGTCAAGTGTTTTTCTCGAAACTTTGTGGAATCTGTGGCTGCCACTGGCGATGCAATTATCGACTGAAAAACAAAGTTTAAAGCGTCCTCTAATTCAAGGAATTTTAGGAGGACAAGGAACCGGAAAAACGACTTTATGCCAAGTTTTGAAGGTGATTTTGGGAAAAATGGGATATTCTACAGTCAGCCTTTCTTTAGACGATCTTTACAAGACTTATGCCGATCGCCAACAACTCCAAAAAGCAGACCCGCGTTTAATTTGGCGCGGCCCTCCCGGCACTCACGATATTGACCTAGGAATCTCCGTTTTAGACAAGTTGCGCGGTTCTCAAACTCGCGAATTAGCAGCAGTTGACAATCTAAAAATTGAAATTCCCCGGTTTGACAAATCTGCCTATGGAGGTGCGGGAGATAGAAGTCAACCAGAAATTATTTGCGCTGCGGATATTGTACTGTTTGAGGGTTGGTTTGTCGGCGTGAATCCAGTGGCTGATGGCAGATTGAACGAGTTTTTAGCAACTGCGCCGTTTCCGATTTCTACAGAGGCTGACTGTCAGTTTGCGCGCGATATGAATGCGAAGCTGCACGACTATTTGCCGCTGTGGAACCGATTAGATCGGTTGATGGTTTTGTATCCCCGAGATTACCGCCTTTCTCAAGTATGGCGCAATCAGGCGGAACGGGAAATGATCGCGCAGGGGAAGTCGGGAATGTCTGAGTCCGAAATTAATCGGTTTGTTGAATATTTCTGGAAAGCGCTGCATCCTGAGTTATTTATCAAATCGACGGTTGAGGGCGATCGCGTGGATTTGGTAGTTGAAATTTTGGACGATCGCGCGATCGGTCAAATCTGTCGGGCGATCGACTTAAAATTAAGCGATTAAGGAGACTTAAAATTAACGCTTTAAGGATACAACAATGGAATGAGAATTAAATAACTTACAATGCGTGATGGTTCTTGTGGGATGGGCGTCCCGCCCGTCCAGAAATGGCGGGCGGGACACCCCACAAACTTGTGTAAATTATTTAATTCGCGATCCATGTTGTGTCCCTACTGTATTGCAGCTTATCGTGCACTCAATTGAGAATTCAGGACTTATGCAAAAAGTGGTTTGACGCGCGAATTATAGGAATAAGGCGCGCCATCAGCACCCTACAATATAGAGGTTGTGCGTCGAGGATGCAGAATTTCTAAATTAACTGCCGGGAGTACCAAGATCGATCGCTTTCTGCATCAAATCGTCGGTAACATTGCCCGGTGTACCTGTGGGCTTAATTTCCTGAGCCATCGAACGAAAATCAGCGGGATTACCGCTTGTATCTGCTGGCTTTGCGATATCTTTAGGAGCGGGAATAGGAAATTTAGGTGCAGTTGCAGCGGCGGCAGCTTGAGCGCCCGCACCCGTGCGATCTATGTCACTCACGCTGAATTCTTTTGAAGCTTCGTAGTCTGCTGATACATCAACGGTCGGCAACTTTTGTTCTCCAGCTTCCGCGCTTTCAGTGATCTGCTGAGCGTCAAAGTTTTCAGTGTTATTTGGTTCTGTATTTATTTCAGACATAGCCGACTCCTTGCTAGTTTTATTTAACAATTCACTTTATCAATCCTTACTTAAATTCCAGGCTTTTTCATCTACCCGCAGATGTATCTTTGGCTTCTATCTTAAGAATGATTTATTCTAGGGTGGCGGCTCAACATTACACCAGTTTCCGAAAATAATGCAACTTTAGGCAAGCTCCCAACCCATACATTATCTGTCATTCCCAATTCTTTAATCTAAAATCTAAAATTTAAAATCTAAAATCGTATTACCTCTCGGGGATGGTGACTTGTACTTACAAATCTTGATATTTATATATTCTGGAAACATTTTTAAGGAATTTTGTTTATGAACTCACCCGCCGCGACCAATTCTCACGCTCTCTCAGACGACACTCAAAACATGGTTCAGAAAATCAACGGTTTGGGTACAGATGAAAAACTGGCACTGCTCTACTTTATTTATGAAAAAATGGGAGAGTCAATTACACCAGCCGCTCCCGCCGCCGCCGAACCAGAATTAGCGCCCGTCCTGCTAGATGATTTTTACAACCTTTCCCATGACCAACAACTGAATATAATGCGAGATATTGTCAACCGCGATGACACGCCGTATTCTCGCGCTTACGGAGCTTTAACTGCTAATAATCAGTTGGTGGTTTGGTATGCTTGGGCTATTGGTATGGGGGAAAAAATTGTCGATATCCCCGAAGGATATGAGGCAACTGAGCCTGTCAACGGCGTGTTAGGTCAAATTGAAGGTCTGGAGTTTGAACAGCAAATTTCGGTGCTGCGCGATGTAGCTAATAATATGGGCTACACCGATGTTAAACCAATTGCTACTCAGGCTGAAGTTGGGAAAACTTCTAGTCTTTAGGAAATCAGACTCGGCGGTTGAAACCGCTTCTAGTCTAACGAAGATCAGAGTCGGCGGTTGAAACCGCTACTACACATACGAAGTCTGCCTCCGCAGACTGAAGAATAAAGCAGGCATTAAAAGCCGGATTTGGTGTAATTGTCGGACATAAATAAACCTCCGAAATGTCCGCTGTTTCTATGCCAACTCCGGTTTGAATACTTGTTTTTTTAAGTTCATGAGTATACTATGTCATTGCGAGCTCTTAGCGAAGCAATCGCCGAATCTGGGATTGCTTCGCTAAAAGCTCGCAATGACAATTAGAGATATCTCGATGTGAGTGAAGTACAATGTTTGCTGTCAGGAAGTGAGTTGTTTGGGGTTAACTGTTCGCGGGATTTTGATCGCAAATGTCGAACCTTTTTCGAGTTGACTTTCAGCCGTAATTGTGCCGTTCATCATCTTGACTAAAGAGGCACTAATCGCTAGTCCTAAACCAGTACCTGGATAATGGCGGGTTGTGGTTTGGTCGGCTTGGCGGAATTTGTCGAAAATGTGGGGCAGATCGGTTTCACAGATGCCGATTCCTGTATCCCGAACGGCGATAATTAGCCGATCGCACTTTAACTCCTGCACCTCAATAGAAATGCTGCCCCGATGCGTGAATTTAACCGCGTTGGAAATCAGATTGACCAAAACTTGCCGCAGGCGCAACTTGTCATTAACGATCAACTGATGCTGCAAGCACACGCTGACGGACATTGCCACATTCTTGTCGCTGGCTTGATTTCCAAATTCCAGGGCGGCATCCATTACTAAATGCGATAAATCAAATTCTGCAATTTGTAATTCTGTGCGGCCGCTCTCGATTTTGGACAGAGCGAGGATATCGTCGATCAGCACAAGCAGGTTTTTGCCGTTATTTAAAATTCGCCCCACCATTTCTGTTTGCTGGGCACTCAGCAGTTGTTTGTGCTGGCGCAGTAGCAATTGCGAAAACCCGATAATCGCATTCATCGGAGTTAGCAATTCGTGGGACATAGTGGCCAAAAATTGCGATTTTAACTTGGCTGCTTCTAGCAGTTGCAATTTTTGCTGTTGAATGCGCCGGCCTTGATTTTCCAGTTCTTCCTGCTGGCGAATTAGCAGCTCGTTTTGCAAGTCTAAAAGCTGTTCCTGTTTTTTTAATTTTTCGATCGCCCGCGCGCTGTTAATCGCGATCGCAGCTTGTTTTCCCATCACCGCCAGCAGTTGCACAGATCCGTCAATGGCCGCGCACTCTTTCCCGGTGCCGATCGCCAACACGCCCAAACGCCCAGTTTCCCCCGACTCGATCGCCGCTGCGATTGCCGCCGCCCGCACTCCTGAGCCGGAGTCAGAGTACCACAGTTGCGACTCTCCCGTCGCAAACGCTTTCAACAGCAAGTTGTTTTGCACCTGGGGGGTTTTGCCTTTCTTAAAGTTTTGGGTGCCTCCGACAGCGCTGAGTTTGAGGCCGCTGGAATCGCACTGCGGGAGAGCTACCAGACAAAATTCCGCTCCAGCGATCGCCTCTAAAGTCGCGTCTGCGATTGCTTGTAACAACTCCGATAAGTTACCCGCGCGCCGGCTTAACAAATTTGTAAACCGATCGATCGCCTGCAAATCTTGCCCTGCGTGCGTTAGTATCTTGTCTTCGCACAAATTTTCGGCTCGGAAGTTAGGTTGCGAGCGCGCTTGGGGGCGCAAAAATTCTGGTTCTGCTTCTGTCCCGGCTTGAGTTTGTTCGATCGCGTCCATATCTGTGTAGGTTCCCACCCACTCTAAAACTTCCTGATTGTAAGGGTTTGCGGGCGCTCCTCTGGCTAGGTTCCAGCGGTAAGTGCCGCAGCGCGCCAACAGACGAATTTTTATTTCGTAACTTGGCGGCGGGGTTTGAGGAGTGCGCGATCGCGCCAACAGACGAGGGCGGTCTTCTGGGTGGACGCGCGCCAGATAGCCGAAACCCAAAGCTGCTGATGCTGGTAATCCCGTGTACTCCTCCCAGCCCTGACCGAAATAAGTCGCCCAGCCGCCGGCATTTGTTTTCCAAACAATATGATAAATTGTGTCCAACAGGCGATCGTGCTGAGTTTCGCGGTCGTCAACTTGCGGTTGGGGGGAGGTTATTTCTGATACTTTGTGTAATTTTTCCGTGTCGGAAAACTCCGACCGCAAAGAGTTATTACCGTGATACTGAGTCATAACTGGTTTTATCAATAAGCATTCAACTTGAGCCCAAACACCGGCTAAAGACTCGTGCTGCTAGCTTTATTTATTTTGACGGCCCAGGTGCATCAAAAGTTTTTATACTTTAAAGTTATCTGGGTAGTGTGATCTTTACCTCTATCAAGGGGCGGACAATGGGATAATTCAGGTAAACTGTTATAACATTGAGAGCTTACCTGTCCCGATCGGGCTCGTGCAGGCATCGCCGCAAAATAACTTAAAAATTAACTTGCATTCTTGGCGGCTACATGAGTATGCTTGAAAATGATGTGCGACCTGTAAAACCCTAAATCAGGACACATTCTCAAATTTGCTCAGTTTAGCTGAGTCAATTGACGATATTTTTAAGGTTTACTGGACTATTGGAAAAAAGATGAGTAAAATTCGCGTTGCTTTAATAGAAGACCATGACCTGACAAGAGTCGGCATCCGCACAGCTTTACAACAGCGTGACACTATAGAAGTTGTCGGCGATGCAGCTAACGCTACAGACGGATTGAAACTGCTTCAGTCTTCAAAACCTGACGTGGCAATCGTAGATATTGGCTTGCCGGATTTTGACGGCATTGAACTGACACAAAAGTTCAAAAAATCGATAGCGGAGTCCGATCCGGATACAAAAGTTTTGATTCTGACTTTTCAGGACAATGAAGAAGAAGTTCTGGCAGCTTTTGCCGCCGGAGCTGACTCTTACTGCATGAAAGATATTAGCTTCGATCAGTTATTAGACGTAGTAAAAGTAACTCACGAAGGTAACTCTTGGATTGATCCGGCGATCGCCCGTATCGTCCTGAAACAAGCTCGCACTAAGGAGTCTGCCCCGGAAGAACCCAAGCCGGAGGGCAAAAGAGTCACAATTAAGGCGGCCGAACCCGAGTTCACTCACATCATTGAAACTTACCCTTTAACCGAACGGGAATTAGAGGTTTTGGAACTGATCGTGCAGGGTTACAGCAATGCTGCAATCGCCGAAAAGCTTTACATTACTGTCGGTACAGTCAAAACTCACGTCCGCAATATTTTGAACAAGTTGTGTGCTGATGACCGCACTCAGGCGGCCGTTCTCGCCCTCCGTTCTGGCTTGGTTGGATGAAGCCTTATCATAATGTAAAAAGTAGTTAAAATAGGGTGCGCGTTGCGCGCCTTACGCAGCTCCAGTAAGGTGCGCGTGGCGCACCTTACTGCCAAAAATATAGGCTGCAGTCTCACCATCGCCAGCCCGATAATTTTAAGTATTAAAAAGCTATATTTAAGTCCGCATCTATCCCAGTGCAGATATTTTAAATCATTATTTATCAGTAAATACACCTTAAGATAGATGTCAAATAATGATATAATTACTAATAGTTAGGATTGAGCGATCGCAAATTAGATAAATGGCGATCGCACTACCAATACTGGCGCGATTTCACTTCAAAAAATGCAGTGGCCAGGGCAAAACACCATACTTTTAGGAATAGTTAAGCAGTTAAAAAAGTTATATCCGCAGACTGATGCCTGAGTTCGCTTCGATTTGCGAAATTAAAAGTATCAACTCTTACTGAAATATTTTAAAAGAGGTACTATGGCCGCTCCAATTGAATTCAAATTATTTGCTCCCTACAACAAAGGGGCTGCCTTGATGGGGTGTTTTTCTGATTGGGAAGAAATCCCGATGGAAAAGGATGAAGAAGGTAATTTCCGCACCAAAGTAGATTTGGAGGATGGCGTTTATCAATACAAATTCCGCGTGCAGTCGAAAAGCTGGTTTCTGGAAGCAGATCAGTGGGTAGATGTGATAGATCCCTACGCGACTGACATTGACGATCCGACTCAAAACGCCGTTGTTAGGATCAAAGATGGCGATCGCATCATTGATAGCTACGTGTGGAAACATGACGACAAACCCCTCCCTGCCGATCGAGAATTAGTAATTTACGAAATGCACGTTGCCGACTTTTCCGGCGGCGAAGCAGATCCCCTCGCCCGCGGCAAGTACGAGCACGTAGTCGAAAAACTCGATTACCTAGCCGATCTCGGCATCAACGCGATCGAACTAATGCCCCTCAAAGAATACCCAGGCGACTACAGTTGGGGCTACAACCCCCGCTACTTCTGGGCTGCAGAGTCCAGCTACGGCACCACAGAAGAACTCAAAAACCTCATAGACGAGTGTCACGCCCGCGGCATTCGCGTCATCATCGACGGGATTTACAACCACTCCGAATCATCCAGCCCCCTCACCCAAATCGATCACGATTATTGGTACCACCACGACCCCCGCGATCCAGACAACAATTGGGGCCCGGAATTCAACTACGAATTTTACGACGAAAAGTTAGGAACTTACCCCGCGCGCAAATTTATCGGCGATACAGTCCGCTATTGGGTTCAAGAATACCATCTCGACGGCATTCGTTTCGACGCGGCGCGACAAATTGCCAACTACGATTTCATGCACTGGATCGTTCAAGAAGCCAAAAAGGTCGCCGGCCCAAAACCGTTTTACACCATTGCCGAATACATTCCCGAAGATCCTAGCATCACCAATGTAGATGGGCCGATGGACGGCTGCTGGCACGACAGTTTTTATCACTCCATAATTCCACAACTCTGCGGGGACAATTTTGATTTAGAACGGCTCAAAGAGGTAATCGACTGCAAGCGGCAAGGTTTCTTGGGTGCTACGAATGTAGTCAATTATTTGAGCAATCACGACCACGATCGCGTATTCTCAGAATTGGGAGAGCGCGGAATTTTGGATGAAGCAGCATTCAAGCGGGCGAAGTTGGGAGTAGCACTGTTAATGACAGCAGTTGGCGTGCCGTTGATTTGGATGGGCGAAGAATTTGGCGAATACAAAGCCAAAACACTCGAGCAATCTAAAATTGACTGGACGCTGCTAGGAAATGACATGAATAAAGGTTTGTGGGAATACTACAAAGGCTTGATTCACCTACGCAAAAATAACCAAGCACTTTACACAGAAAACATCGAATTTTTCCACGAAGATCCAGAGGCAAAAGTGTTTGCTTACACTCGCTGGAACGATGAAGGTTCGAGAGTTGTGGTCGTGGCGAATATGTCAGAAAATTATCTGGCAGGTTACAGCGTTCCCCACTTCCCGGCTAACGGAACTTGGCACGAATGGACTGGAAATTATGATGTTGAATCGGTCGATGACAATATTATGATTGACTTGCCGGAATACGAAGCAAAAGTGTTTGTCTGGCAGTGATATCAAATCCGGTGACATCGGAATTATACCGCAATACGCTTGGGTTAAAACTGTTTATTCCTCGGAGAGCCCCTCGCCATTGGTGTCAACAATCGCCTAAAAGCTTTGATAAATCTCGCTTATAGCCGAGGCCCGATCCCCCTAAATCCCCCTTAAGAAGGGGGACTTTGAGAAGACTCTTGTCCCCCCCTTTTTAAGGGGGGCTAGGGGGGATCGGGCTTAGCCTAAGCGTATTGGCTCGTTACCAGGCTCTGCCTGGTAATGCAGATCCGGAGGAAGAGCCTCTCTTTACCCCTGGGCTTGTGGGGAGAGAGGAGTGTGGCAGATGTTTAATTTATTAAATTTTCGTTCCTAAGTAAAGTTATTGTAGGATGTTTAGCTGGTTTTAGTTTTTTTTTGATTCTCCTAAATTATGAGGACTGAAGTCCTCACTACAAACCGAAGCTCTTTTTTCCAGCTTCCTCGTTGTTAATTGAAACTACGTATTTTACTCAGTTGATTTTCCAGGCACAATTCGGTTGCGGCCGCCAACGGTAATGGTTTGCTAAAGAAGTAACCTTGACCCATTTCGCACTGCAGCGACTGCAAAAATGCCAACTGTTCTGCAGTTTCCACACCCTCTGCAATCACTTGTAAATTCAAGCCCTGTCCCAGGGCGATCGCCACTTTCACAATAGTAGCACCGCTGCTGCCTTTCACCAAATCTGCCACAAACGATTTGTCTATTTTTAAATTATTGAGCGGAAAGTTTTTCAGAGACCACAGAGAAGAATAACCGGTGCCAAAATCGTCCAGAGAAATGTGAATTCCCATTTGTTGCAACTGCCGCAATACCGACACCGTAAAATTCACATCGGTCATCGCAATGCTCTCAGTAATTTCTATTTCCAAATACTCGGGATTTAACTCGGTTTCTGACAAAATTTCAGCGATGGTTTGTACAGTATTAGGCTGCATAAACTGGCGGCCTGATAAATTTACAGCTATCCGCATCGGCGGCAATCCCAGTAACTGCCACGCTCGATTTTGCAAGCAAGCAGTCCGCATCACCCATTCGTCTATTTGGCAGATAAATCCTGTTGCCTCAGCTAAGGGAATAAATCGATCGGGAGCAATCAAACCGCGTTGGGGATGCTGCCACCTAATCAAAGCTTCCATGCCGACTATTTGGCCAGTTTTTAAGTTTATTTGCGGTTGATAGTGCAGCACAAATTCTGAATTGTTCAGAGCTTTGTAAAGCTGATTTTCTAAATTAAGTTCTTCCGAGACTTGATTGCCGATCGCCCGCGTGTAAAACTGATAATTATTCCGACCTCTCTGTTTAGCTTTGTACATGGCAGCATCAGCATTTTTTAGCAAAGTTTCTGCATCTTCTCCGTCGTATGGAGCCAAAGCAATTCCCAAGCTCGCCTTAGTATAAAGTTCCAGACCGTCAAAATCAAAAGGACTGCTTAAACTCTGGATAATTAGCTGACAAATCTGAATTGCGTCCTCAGGACAGTTGATATTGTACAGCAGCAAAGTAAATTCATCCCCGCCCCAACGGGCAATCGAATCCCCCACGCGCAAACAGTTAGTCAAACGCCGAGATACACCTTGCAGCAACAAATCGCCTACTGCGTGACCGAGAGTATCGTTAACATTTTTAAATCTGTCCAAATCTAGAAAGATCACCGCCAGCATTTCGGCGTTTTGGTGAGCGTTAACTAAGGCTAAAGACAGCCTTTCATTAAACAGCAATCTATTAGCTAAACCTGTTAATGGATCGTGGGAAGCTTGATGTCGGATCATCGCCTCGACGCGCCTCTGCATTGCAGCCATGTACAGGTGAGTTCCTAATGATTTTGCTAGCTTCTGTTCGTCGATGCTCCACTTTTGAGCTTCGCTGGTTTTGATTTCTTTCCAAGCTGCAAAGGACTGTCGGGGACGATCGTTCCGGGTGTCGGAATTACCACGGCCCGCCCACAAAATTTCGGTTTCTACGGGGCTGCGAAAAACGGTGAGACAGCCGATGCACTGTTGGCCGTATTGCAGCGGTATTGCCAAAAATGACCGAAGGTCAGCTTCGATAAAATTTGCAGATAAATATTTGAGTTGAGGTTCTTGAGAAATATCGGAAATCGCGTACAATTGCGGTGCGATTAAACGGGAAATATTTGTATCAATTGAATTGTAATGCTCGGAATGTAAATTTGGAAAAATACCTAATTGGCTGGTATTAACGGCAGTTTTTTCTATCTCGTTTTGATTGGCAAACCCCATGATCTGCTGCCAAAACTCGCTGAGTTCCAAGTCGCACTCCGAAGGCTGCTGGCCGCAGGTATAAAGTTGAGCGGGCAGAGCGCAAAACTCGGCTGCAATGTACAGCCGCCCTCCCGAACCGCGCAAATGCTTGACAGTTTGTTCGAGAACTACTTGCCGAATTTCGTTTAATTCCAGAGGAGAGTGTAGCAAACTGCTAATTTGGTTGACAACGGCTTCGTCGCGGGCTTGCTGTCGGGCTTGACTTAGCAGAAAAGATTGGGCGATCGCAATTGAAAGCTGATCCACAAGCAACTGCACCATGTTCAATTCTCGATCGTTAAACCGTTTCGGTTGGCTGTGGTGACAAGCCAACAACCCCCAAAGCTGATTTTGATGCAAAATCGGCACCGTCAGAGAATAAAGCGCCCCCATAGCCTTGAGATATTCAACGTGACAGGAGTCTACAGGAGAATAGCGAATATCTTCAACTGCTAAAGTTTTGCCAGTTTCGGGACAATCTAACCGATTAATTGTTTGATGCTGCAATTGAACATCTATAATCACTCGCTGCCGCGCTTTGATAAACATTTGGCGGGCACTATTGGGAATATCGCTTGCCGGAAAGTGCAAACCAAGCAGGGATGGCAAGTTGTCGCCGTTGATGGACTCAGCAATCACTTCACCGCTACCGTCGGATTCAAAGCGATAAACTTTTACCCGATCGCTGCCTAAAAAACTGCGGATTTCTCGCGCTGTTGTTGACAAAATTTCTTGCAGTTCTAAAGAGTTGCGAATGCGATTAGTAATTCGATTGAGTAAAATTTCTTGTTCTAGAGTCGATCGTGACATTTGTCTAACTTTTGCGCGGGCTATCCCTTTTGATCTCCGGCTTTTTACACCATTTTTGCGAGCCACTGTGTTAACTCGCCCTGTATTATAGAATACAACACTTTCGCTGCATCTGTGGGATTTATTCCAGCCGGGATCGAGAAACCCGGTTTTTAGCAATATTTGGGATTTTCTCACAAATTTTTGCTAGGAACCGGGTTTTCTCAAAAGACTTTTATGCGGGCTACTATTCGGAACGATCGAACAAATACAGCAACCGGGTCGATCGGACAAGCTTCTGATGCAATAACGCAGAATGCTGGGAGAGTCAACCCGGTTTGCAAGTATTTATACCCAGGATTATCCTCTTAAGCCGACTCCCAAATTTTCAGAATTCTGTCCGGCAAAAAGCCCGCTATTTCCTGAATTCGTTCCTCGGACAACTCATCCTTCGTTGCCGAAAATACAGCGGCGATCGCAGTTTCCGGTTTTACCCCAGAAGGAAGTGGGCCTTCTTGTTCCACCCGAAAAATAAACAAGTTGGAATCGATCACAAAAGGTGCAGGCCCTTGCCAAGGCGGACGCACCCGGCTCAGCAATCCCACCAGCGGATTCGTATCTTTCCAGAGGTCTGCTATTTCTTTTTGCAAAGTTTTGTCGTTTGTCGGCAAAACTTCTGTGTGCAGTTCAGCTTCGACGCGATCGCTTGCTTCTGTTGTCATCAAATCTCGCATTGTCCGGTACACCAATTCGGTAATGTCCCTGGCATCAAAAATATCCTCCATGTTACCGTTTACCATCACTTTTTCCAAAAATGGCATATCCTTAGAGGTGATCGGAACTGCTGACCCTTCTTGATGCAGAGACTTCGGAGGATTCGTCTCCATTTTCTGCAACAGTTTGCGGCCTTTTTCCGTCAAATTAGCTGCTTGAAATGCCACTAAAGGCGGCAATAACTCAGTTCCTCCGTAAGGCTCTCCACTAAACTCCGCTTTGATAAATTCCCTTTGGTTGAGGTAGTCCAAGTGACCGAGCAATTCCGCTTCTGCTATTTCTCGACCGACATATTCTTCGGCTGCATTCCTAATTGCCGACTCTCCCTTGCCGTTGCCGCTGCCAATCTGTTTGAGCAAAATGTAAGTCAAGTCGTCTCTGATTGCAATTGTCATCAAAACCTCCTAGGTTAATATCCGGTAAAACTCAAGTAAAAAATGATTTTTTTACTTGCTAAAATTGTGATAATTACTACTTAAAAACATTTAAGTCTAAACCAGACAAACAAGAATCTCTCAGCAGGTGGAAATTGTTAAAATTAAGTGCCGCTTAGAATCTTCCTTCAGGTGGATTTACGTAGAACAACCTTAGTCTACTTTTGGTAGTATCCTGAAAAGCTGCCGCCACTCTTCACAGCCGTTAAGACAGGATGCTTGATGGGCAATACTTTTCCTAGTTATCGCGTCTTGTTGCTAATGCCGATCGCCCGTAGGGGTAAGTTGGTAATTTGCGCTTTTGATCAGTAAAATTATGGAGATGCTATAATCGATCGAATGGTGCAGTCTTTGCACCAGCAAAGCACCGATATTGTACAATCGGGCTAGAGCGAAGACTGGCAATTAAAAGCTACAAATACGAGCCAATCTGTTTCAAGTGCCGGAGCGCCACTTGAAGAGTGCCTTGCTGATAACTTTGACGATCGTTTTTCGATCGATATTTATGAACTACCCTAATTGGAATAAGAATTTGGAATCTTTGTCTTTAAATAGCGGTCAATCGGCGGTTGACAAGCGTCCTCTAGTCTTGGCTGTAGACGACAATCACGACAACTTAGAGCTGCTGACGCAAATACTCGATTTATTCGGCTGCGAGTGCGTGGGAGCCGTTGACGGGTACACAGCTCTGTCAACAGCAGTCTCGCGCTCTCCCGACCTAATCGTACTCGACATTTGCCTGCCCGATATAGACGGTATAGAATTAGTAAAGCGGATCAGAGAAAACCCCGAACTCAGACATATTCCGATTGTTGCTGTCACAGCACTAGCAAAAACAGAAGACCGCGATCGGATTCTCCAAGCCGGCTGTATTGCATACCTTTCCAAACCTTTTAACATCAAGGATTTAGAAACTATTATCCGCCAACACCTCAACAATCAGCCACTTCTGGTTGAGTTTTAGACTTAGAACTCGCCTCGCGAACTTTAGGTGCAGACTCCAAAATTGCTATGGTTCCCGTGCGGCCAGTCTCCAAGGTCGCATCGCTGAGCAAATCAGTCACTCCCACGCCCAAAACTTCTTTGATTAAGTCTTTCAATTGCAATTCTAGAACTGACTCTAATTGCGATCGTACCTGCAACGCCAAATCTTGCTGACCAAGAATTTCTTGATGGTACAAGCCCCCGGATTTATCCGTGGAATCAATCCAAAATCTCAAATCTCAAATCCTCAAGCCCCCGCATTTATCCGT
>JARCMA010000168.1 GCA_030248405.1 Microcoleus sp. MP8IB2.171 | reverse complement strand
GGGTTTGGTAGTTTTTCTCATTGTCAAATACCTGTTTCTAGACCACTCATATTTATAAATGCACTATTTTGTTATTTTGTCAATGCGTAAGTCCTATACTCGTGCGTCCAATATTTGCACACCCATTGCAGTCTGCATTAATTAGCCATCCATTCGCCGTCTGATATAATCCACGTTTAATTCTTGTTCCAGAAGCTTTCCACCCTTCGGGTTTCGCACCGAATTTAGGCAGTTCGTCAGCATCGAGAAACGAAGTTTTTGAGGTATAAGATTCTTCAGTTTCTATGAATTTTATTCCGTACTGTTCGCACAGTTGAGCAATTCTATCTTTTAACCTACCCGTGGGAATCTGAACAAATTTTTGATTCGTCCTTGTACCTAGGTTGATCGAATTTTTCTGATTTTTGTTCCAACCAAATATGACCGTACCAATCTTGGACGATACACAATGATTGATGACCTTGCGAGCAGCTTTATTAACCGCATCCCGCATTGTTCTATTTCTGCTTTCAGTCAGCCGTTCCAGTCTTTTCGACCAGAATCCGTTGTCTTTTCCAGAGATCAAGGTTGCAACTCGTTTGTTGTAACCTTGGTTGATAGACTTTAGATGCCTTCCGTCTACGATAAATGAAGCTCCAATATTGCTAACACAAGTGATCCAGTTGTCTATCCCATGATCGATCATCAACACAGAATCAACGTTCACATCGGATTGGACAGCTTCTTTTTGGTAAACCAATTCCAGATATAAACATCCGTTTCTGGGTAAAATCCTGTACTCTCGAATACAAGAATGCTCTAAATTAGATGGCATGGGCAGATAGAACGCATCTATGCCAAACCAAGCTTTAACTTGCTTCCCTAAAGGAAATCGCAACATTCCATTTTTTAATTTGACCGATCTACCTGTAAATGTAACCAGTGCTAATCCGCCTTTTCTGTATCCAGGAAGTCTTGGACGTTGCGTCACCGTCCCTTCTTTGATTCCCGTCAGTAAGCCCAAATAGGACTTGAAAGACTCAGCAACGCTAGTTAATATCTGTTGTGCGGTATCTGAATAAAAAGCTTTGTAGTGGACGTTATGATTTTCTGTTCCCAATACCTTGTGTAGCTTAGCTCTATTTGGAACTTTACCTGTCTTAAAGAAGAGTTGTCGGGAATAGTAAACTCCACAATTGATTAATTTAGAGGCTTCACTACACAGAAATTATAAGACTGCTTTCAAGTCTTTGCCTGGACTGATTAGATTTTGCTGGCATCCATACATTCTGTTTTCCTCCTTGGTTTATATTAGCATAGTATTCGCAATTCAAGGGTAAAGTATGCCTACAAAACAACCAATACAAAAAAAATCTTGAAGGCGGTTGAAACCGCTACCGAGTTCCTCCCCATGTCTAAAGCCAGGGGCTTCCCTCTCGTTTTTTGGTGAACGCCGGAGTTTAGAGAGTAATCTGTTGGTAATTCTCCCGGACTTGCTTAAGTGGCAATTTCAAGCGGATCAAAGAAGTGGTAGCATCTCTAAAATCTCAAATCTCAAATCTAAAATTTAAAATCGATTGATTGTCTGCCAGATGAGATGATTCAAGGGTAGTATGGCAAAAAACTCGATCGCCTCCTGGTAATTGACATTAAATGCACCTGCTGGCAAAAAATCTCCCCCAGAAGGCGGACTCAGCGAAATTATAAAAAAAAATATTTATGCTCTTGACATTTACACAAAAAAATGATATCTCAATATATTGTGAAACTCCTACTTTTCCCTAGCATCAACTCCAAGCCAGGGTAAGTTTTCAAGAATCTACCTTAAATATCAGTGGTAAGCTATCTGAATTATTATTGAAATGCAAAACGACACAATAGTAGCAGTACCGCTAACATCACATTATGTCTGACTCTCCTCCATCCCAAATCTCCCCAGAAGCTGCACCGGAAAGTGCTGCTACCGAAAACCGCAGTGCCAAAACTAGGCAACTGTTGGGCATGAAAGGGGCCGCTAGCGGGGAAACTTCAATCTGGAAGATTCGCTTGCAATTGATGAAACCGATTACCTGGATTCCCCTAATTTGGGGCGTGGTGTGCGGGGCGGCGTCTTCTGGAAACTATGTTTGGAACCTAGAGAATTTCTCGATCGCAGCAGCTTGTATGTTGATGTCAGGGCCGTTGCTGGCCGGGTACACTCAAACTTTGAACGATTTTTACGATCGCGACATCGACGCCATTAACGAACCCTACCGTCCAATTCCCTCCGGTATCATCTCGATTCCCCAAGTAGTAACGCAAATTTTGGTATTATTAGCCGCTGGGATTGGGGTGGCTTATGCTCTAGACTTGTGGGCGGGTCATGAATTCCCGATAATGACTGTTTTGACTCTCGGCGGCGCGTTTCTAGCTTATATCTACTCTGCGCCCCCGCTGAAACTCAAGCAGAATGGCTGGTTGGGAAATTATGCCCTGGGTGCTAGCTACATTGCCCTGCCTTGGTGGGCGGGTCAAGCTTTGTTTGGTACACTAGATCCCACCATTATGATTTTGACCCTGTTTTACAGTTTGGCAGGGCTGGGAATTGCGATCGTCAATGATTTCAAAAGTGTCGAAGGCGATCGGCAATTAGGGTTAAAATCTTTGCCAGTGATGTTTGGCATCAGCACCGCAGCTTGGATTTGCGTGTTGATGATCGACATCTTTCAAGCTGGGATTGCAGCCTACCTGATCAGCATCCACCAAAACCTTTACGCTGTCATTCTGCTGCTGCTGATAATTCCACAAATTACTTTTCAGGATATGTACTTTTTGCGTAATCCCCTGGAAAATGATGTTAAATATCAGGCAAGTGCTCAGCCTTTCCTGGTTTTGGGTATGCTGGTAGCAGCATTGGCACTGGGTCATGCGAGTTAAGCAGAGTTTTGAGGTTTGAGTTAAAAAATTTTGAATTCAAAAAATCTAATTCACTTCTCAAAAAAATACCAAGCTCTGCAGCGTTAAGAAAAGTTTTGAATTTTGAGTTGTGAATTAAAAAGTTTTTAATTCAAAAAACCTAATTCAAGGCAGCGTGTTATTCAAAAAAAAATGTCGAATTAAAAATTAAGAATTGAAGAAAGCTAGCTTTTTTAATTTTTAATTTTTAATCGGACTTGATGAGGTTTGAAGGTCTGAACGTGGCAGAATTTTTCTCAAATATCAAAGATACATTGAGCAAAGTCACTAACGCAATAAGCGGTAATTCCGATCGAGAACCGCCGAAGGCTGCGAAGGGCAATAAGCTCAACTCGCCGGAATCCGAGGCGGAATTTTATACAGGGACAAGGGATGAGCGAGGGGAGTATGTGGTATCAGAAGATGCTGCGCCTCTAGAAGACTCAGAATATTTAGACTCAGAATATTTAGAGCCAGAATATTTAGAGTCAGAATATTTAGAGCCAGAATACGCTCGATATCCAATAGTCAATCGCGATTGGGAAGGGTTGAAGCGCTTAATTGCTTGGTTGGAAATTGAACCTCAAGTTACCAGCTTGCAAACCAAGGGAAAAGAATTGTTGCGGCCGGGATTAAGTTTGCTGGGAACTAAATCACCCCAAAAATCCGATAGTAGCGAATTTGCGGAAAATAGCGAATCGCAGAACACCCAAGTGCCGATAAATACCGCACTACAGGAAAATAGCGCACCGCAGGAAAATACTAAAAAACGGATCTCCCGCCGCCCTAGGTTTTGGATACGTTTAGGTGTTGTCAGTATAGGTGGGGGCGCTTTAATCTACGGTTTATGGATTTTGCACACCTTAGACAAAGGTTTGCCGGATGTTAACGATTTGTCAGCGTTTAACCGCGACGGAACCCTGACAATTAAGGCGGCAGATAATACGATTTTGTTGCAGTCGGGGCCTGCAACTAGAGATAAACTGAAACTTAAAGAAATTCCAGAACTGTTGGTTAAAGCTTTTATTGCCATAGAAGACCGCCGTTTTTACGAACATCGCGGGGTGGATTATCAAGGTATTGTGCGATCGATTGTTTCTAATTTGATAGCGAGAGATTTAGTCCAGGGTGGCAGTACAATTACGCAACAATTGGCTCGCGTTGTTTTTCTCAATCAGGAAAGAAGTATTAGGCGGAAGGTTCGGGAAGCTCTTTTAGCTCAGAAAATAGAGCGGGAGTTGAGTAAAGACCAAGTTTTAGAAAGATATTTAAATCTGGTTTATTTGGGCTCGGATGCCTACGGAGTGGCAGATGCGGCTTTGGTTTTCTTTAGCAAAACAGTCGATAAATTAACTTTGGCAGAGATGGCAACTTTGGCGGGTTTGCCGCCGGCACCGAGCGAATATTCGCCTTTGGTTAACCCGGATATTGCTAAGCAACGCCGCAATCTTGTGCTGCAACAAATGCAGGAAGCTAAGGTAATTACAGACGCTGAGGCGAAGGAGGCGATGGCGGAACCTATGGCGGTTAAACCAAGTCCGCCGAAGCGATTTAAAGTAGTCGCGCCTTATTTTGCTAGTTATATTCGGAAGGAATTGCCGCGCTATGTTTCTAAGGATGCTTTGGAAGCTGGCGGTTTGACTGTCGAGACGACGGTGGATTTGAAGTGGCAGAAAATAGCGGAACAGGTGGTTAAAAATGCGATCGAAGTTGATGGCCGCCGTCAGGGTTTTGAACAGGCAGCTTTAGTTTCTATGGACACTAAGACTGGGGAAGTTAAGGCGCTGGTGGGCGGCGGAAATTTTAAGGAAAGTGAGTTTAATCGCGCTACGCAGGCTTTGCGGCAGCCCGGATCGACGTTTAAAGGGTTGGTTTATGCCGCGGCGATGGCTGCTGGTTTTTCTCCCTATGACGGTTACGAAGACGAACCAATTATTATCGACGGCTATCAACCGAATAATTATGGCAAAAAATTTAGCGGTTGGCGATCGATCTCTGATGCTTTGACGCGTTCGGTGAATGTCGTAGCTGTGAAGGTGTTGATGGATGTGGGCTTTGAACCGACGATCAAATTAGCCAACGATATGGGAATTAAATCGAAATTGAGTCCGATTTATTCCCTAGCTTTGGGTTCTTCGGAGGTGAATTTGTTGGAGTTAACTAATGCTTACGGTACTTTAGCATCCCAAGGTAATTTTATTGAAGCCCACGGAATTAAGCGGGTGATTAATCAGCGGGGAGATGTGATTTATCAGGCTAATTTTAAACCGAAGCGGGTTTTGGATAAGGATAGTGCTGCGATTACTACTTGGATGTTGGAGGGTGTTGTGCAAGACGGTACGGGGGGGCCTGCTGCTTTAAACGATCGCGCTGTGGCTGGCAAAACTGGTACTTCGGAAAATGTCAGGGATTTGTGGTTTATCGGTTATATTCCACAGGTGGTGACTGGCGTTTGGCTAGGGAATGATGACAATTATCCCACCTGGGGAACTAGCGGTACGGCGGCTTACAATTGGCGCGATTTTATGAATCAAGCTGTTAAGGGAATGCCGGTTGAGAAGTTTCCGAAGTTGCCGGAGTTGGAGGGCCGCAAGGGCAGTATTAAAGCTAAACCAGTGCAGCCTAAGAGGATTATTCGGGGGATGATTGTGAATGAGGATGGTGCGATCGTTCCTTACAATCCTAATCCTCAGCCCCGGTATCGCGAGTGGCAAGAGCCTGCTTATCAAGAGCCTGCTTATCAAGAGCCTGCTTATCAAGAACCAGCCTATCAAGAACCAGCCTATCAAGAACCTGCTCATCAAGATCAGAGATATTAAACTCTTAAAGAAGACGGCGGTTGAAACCGCGTCTATACAAACAAAACCCGCCTCCGCGGGTTGAAATCTTCTTAATTTCGTTTGAGTCGCACCATAAAAAAGCCGTCCATCTGGTGTTTGTGCGGCCAAAGTTTCACCCATCCTTCGGGTGATGGCTGGACTGGTAAATCAATGGTTGGTGCTTCGATTTGCCAGTCAGGATTGCTGTCTAAGAACGATCGCACAACCTGTTCATTTTCCAAGGGATGAATGGTGCAAGTTGCGTAAACTAAGACGCCGCCGGACTTGACAAATGTCGCTGCATTTGCTAGCAATTCCGATTGCAGTTGCGATTGTTGTTGAATGTTTTCGGGTGTGTGCCGCCAGCGGGCGTCGGCGCGGCGGTGGAGGGTTCCGAGGCCGGAACAAGGTGCGTCTAATAAAACTCTGTCTGCTAGGTTGATAAATTCTGGGAATTGGCGGCTGTCTCCGGTATGAATTTTAATGGATTTCATCTGGAGTCGATCGGCATTTTCAGTAAGTTTTTTAAGTCTGCTAGCGGTTTTGTCGCAGGCGTAAATAGTGCCTGTATCCTGCATTAATTCAGCGCTGTGGGTGGTTTTCCCTCCGGGTGCGGCGCAGGCATCGATGATGATTTCCCCTGGCTGTGGATCGAGTAAATGGGTGACTAATTGAGCGCTACTATCTTGGATTGTCCACCAACCTTCGCTATATCCGGGGAGGTTTTGAATTGCGCCGGTGCTGCTATTTAGTCTTAATGCTTGGGGTAAATGGGGGATTCTGCTAGTTGAGATGTTCTGGGCTTGGAAGGCGGTCTCGATTTGGGCGATCGAGGTTTTTAAGGGATTGATTCTGAGGTGAATTGTGGGGGATTGATTGAACCATTCACAGAGTTGTTCCGTTTCAGTTTCGCCTATTTGTTCGATCCACAATTCTACTAGCCAGTCAGGGAAGCTGTGCAGAATTCCGAGGCGTTCGACTGATGATTTATAGTTAGTAATTGTTAATGGGTTTAAGTCGGTTTCTGTTAAACGGATATATTGTCGCAGCAAGCCGTTGACAAAACTGCTGAGTCCTGACAATTTGTTTTCTTTTGCTAGTTGAACGGTGGTGTTGACGGCGGCTGAGGGGGGAATATTGTTGAGATATTGGAGTTGATATATGCCTAAATGCAGGATGGTGCGGAGGTCTGGCGGTTGTTGGGAGGATTTTTTGGTGGCTAGTTTGTCGATGATGAAGTCGATCGATCGCATTCTCCTAACGCTACCGTACACTAATTCTGTGACTAAACGGCGATCGAGGTCGCTGAGTTGAGAATTGCGGAAAGTGCGATCGAGGGCTGCGTCTGCGAATGCACCTCGGCGGTGGACTTCGCGGAGTGCGAGAAAGGCTATTTGACGGGGATTTTGCATGGCTGGTTGGTTATATGTCAAGTTATTATAGGTTGTCTGAGGATTGAAAGCGTTGTTTTCACAAGATGAAACGAGGTTGATGTTAAGTGTATAATGTAAATAAGCGCTTATTTATTTGACTATTTCGAGTTTCTCTACCTGTACTAAAAGGTGATTTCTGATGACTCAAATATCTGTAAGAAGTACAAGAAATGTTGAGATACCAACTACTGCTGAAGACGATGCGAGTATTCTGCCGCTGGAAAATGGCGATCGGCTTTCACGACCTGAATTTCACGATCGCTATCTCGCCATGCCGCACGTCAAGAAAGCCGAATTAATTGAAGGAATTGTGTATATGCCATCCCCAGTACGTCACAGAAGCCACGGTAAACCCCATGCTGCGATTACCGGATGGTTGTTGAATTACCAAGTGGCAACACCAGGGGTTGATTTAGGGATTGAAACTACTGTATTTTTAGATTTAGAAAATGAACCGCAGCCCGACGCTTTGCTCAGAATTGAGAATGGAGGAAATTCGCGAATTACTGATGATGATTACGTGCAAGGTGCGCCGGAATTGATTGTAGAAATAGCTGCGAGTACAGCATCTAAGGATTTGCATGATAAGAAAAATGCTTATCGGCGAAATGGGGTGCAGGAGTATATGGTTTGGCAGATTAACAAACAACGTTTGCATTGGTTTAGGTTGGAAAAAGGCAAGTATGTTTCTATTAAACCTGATGATGATGGTGTTGTGCGGAGTCTAGTTTTTCCGGGTTTGTGGTTGGCTGTACCGGCTTTGTTGGAGGGAGATTTGGCGCAGGTGATGGCGGTTTTGCAGGAGGGGATTAATTCGCCGGAACACGCGGAGTTTGTTGGGATTTTGTCGGGAGAGTCGGGAAAGGGCGATTGAAATCAGTAGAGACGCGGTTGCAACCGCCCGGTTTTCTTTGTTCAAATTTCGTCGGGATTGATGTTCATTTCTCGCAATTTTTCGGATAGGCGATCGGCTTTTTGTCGTTGTTGTTCCATTTGTTGCTGTGCTAACTCCATTTGTTGCTGTGCTGATTCCTGTTGTCTTGACAACTCCACATAAGACAAAAACTTCTGTCCATCAGGCCGATAAATTTCCAAGTCTCCCGATGCAGTTTGAAAACGGATCTGCAAACGCGGACTCACCCAACCATCCATTAATTCAATATAGTTGAGTTTTCCATCAGAACGCAGCCAACCCATTAATTCATTATCCTCTGGACTGTAGACATAATATTCTTCGACTCCATAATCCTGGTAGAAATTAAACAGCTTAAACAGTAATCCCATCCGATTTCCGGGGGAGAGGATTTCAAAGACAACTTGCGGGGCGATATTGTCTTCCAGCCACTGTTGGTAAGAACCTCTGTAACCTTTCGGTCTGCCAAACACTACCATCGTATCAGGTGCTTGGCGAGTTTTGTTGTCGCCTTCGACTGGATACCACAGCAAGTCACCAGCTACAAAAACATTTTCGTTATCTTTGTATAGGGCATCTATTCCGCCTTGAATGGTGACAATTAGTTCAAACTGTTTGGTATTGTCTGACATGGGTTTGCCGTCGCTGTCCGGGTAGATGATTTCTGATGAGGTTTTAGTGGGAATTGTTGCTGTCATGGGGATGAGTCCTTTGCTAGTATCCTCAATTTCTATTTTATACCTATTTCAACAAAACCCATGTTCATGGGTTGGATAAACCCGGCGGTTGAAACCGCGTCTACACAAACAAAACCCACGTTCATGGGTTGGATAAACCCGGCGGTTGAAACCGCGTCTACACACACAAAACCCACGTTCATGGGTTGGAGAAACCCGGCGGTTGAAACCGCGTCTACACATACAAAACCCGCCGACGCGGGTTGAATTTCCTTTCTTCCGTCCGCGGAGGCGGACATCGTTTGTGTAGCCGCGATTTCCAATCGCCGGGGCCTCAATTATGAGCCTCAATTATGAGGAGAAACCAGGCGGTTGAAACCGCGTCTACACACACAAAACCCGCCGACGCGGGTTGAATTTCCTTTCTTCCGTCCGCGGAGGCGGACATCGTTTGTGTAGCCGCGATTTCCAATCGCCGGGGCCTCAATCGTCACCGTAATTTCTAAAATTTCTAATCGCTTATTCTACTTTTCCTGACACCAACGGTTCTAATAAAGTGCGTTCTTCAATGGGAAGTTCTAGCAAAACTCGTCTGTCGCCCTTGGTTTCCTTATAGCGGACAGCGGCATTCAGCAGGCGGATGGGAATTTGGAATTGTTCGTAGTTGCTAGTTAGTTCTTGCCACAATTCTAACCAAGTGCGGGCGGCTTTGTCGCTGACCATTTCTGACATTAGCGCGGGGATGTTTCGCACGATTCCCTGTCCTAAGACTGAGAGATTTTTGTGTTTTTCGTAAACTGCAATTAGGCTGGGGATGCGAGTTTGAGATATCGCTGGATCGTTCGTGTGCGCGAACAGGTTGCTGATAATTAATTCGGCATCATCTGGGGCGGCTTCATTATCGGGTTCTAGGCGTTGAAATGCGTCGTATAAGGCGGTTATACCTTCATTCCAACGATTTAATCCGAGAATGGCAATGGCGCGGTTGAAGAAAACGGGTGCACCTTCCTTGCCAAGTGCGATCGCTTTATCGCAAGATATTAAAGCTTCTTCATAGCGGCCGAGAATATCCAGCGTCCAGCCTCTGCTAAACCAAGCCCGCTGATAATTGGCATCAAGTTCGATCGCGCGATCGTAAGATACTAAGGCTTCATCATAGCGTTTGAGGTTGTCGAGTACATCGCCTCGATTAGCCCAAGCCCACTGATAATTGGGGTCAAGTTCGATCGCGCGATCGAAAGATACTAAGGCTTCATCATAGCGTTCGAGGTTCCTGAGTACAGAGCCTCGATTAGTCCAAGCTGAGTGATAATTGGTATCAAGTTCGATCGCGCGATCG
>JARCMA010000167.1 GCA_030248405.1 Microcoleus sp. MP8IB2.171 | reverse complement strand
GACAGGGAGATGATTCTTGCTGGGGAATACGGCATTGAAATTTACAATTTAAATGCCCAACAGCCAGCTTTTATAGACCTTTACTTACTCGCATCCGAATTCGTATAGCATATTTTAATAAAAATGTCAATAAATATTTTAAACAGTTACTCGCATCTAATACGGCGATCGAGTTCGGTTATCTCGCATCCCAGCATCTAGGCAGCGAGAAAATTTCAAGCGATGATAGAACAGAGAGCAAAACAAAGCCCTCGAATTGCATGAGTCTGTTTGCATGAGTATTGTGAAGTTGAGTGGCAGTTAAAACTAACAGGGAATTCAAAACCTTAAGGAAAAATGTAGAATCTTGACCTTAAGACAGAGGTTTTTACCCTTTACGATCCTCAAAATTGGGAATAATATTGAGAAAACTAAACTCTTGCTTCACTTCGCCTTGAACTAGCCGTTAAAGCTAGCGATCTACCGAAAATCGACGGGGATTACTGGAAAATCCAGCACAAAAGTAATCCCAAACAAAAAGCTTCTACCGATCGTCACCGATAAACAGGAGGGGAAACATCCCCTTTGTCGCAGTCTTTATCCCACTTGCAAAAGTGGGACAGGGTATCACCAACTTTTTATCTGTTGTTACAAGGAGTGCAATACTCACCCATGTCCACCACAACCCCCAAAAACAAAACAGTGAAAGCCGATCGCATGGGCAGCCGGCCATACTCCTCAACGGATACGGTTCGTACCTATCTGCACGAGATCGGTCGCGTACCCCTGCTAACCCGAGAAGAAGAAATTGTTTTCGGGAAGCAGGTGCAGCAAATGATGAAAT
Source organism: Microcoleus sp. MP8IB2.171 (assembly GCA_030248405.1). Taxonomy (GTDB): domain Bacteria; phylum Cyanobacteriota; class Cyanobacteriia; order Cyanobacteriales; family Microcoleaceae; genus Microcoleus. The sequence goes on along the minus strand of JARCMA010000167.1, from coordinate 5,315 downwards.
TAATCGAAGCAAAACAAGCACTTGCTAAAGAATGGCAGCGGGATCTGACGAATCAAGAGTGGGCTGCCGAAATGGAGTTGACCGAACCTGAACTTAGCCGCATCTTACACATAGGGCGGCGGGCAAAGCAAAAGATGATTGAAGCCAATTTGCGGCTAGTAGTGGCGATCGCCAAAAAATACCAGAAACGCAATATGGAATTCTTGGATTTAATTCAAGAAGGCACCCTTGGTTTAGAACGAGGAGTCGAAAAATTTGACCCGATGCGGGGATACAAATTTTCTACTTATGCCTACTGGTGGATTCGGCAAGCAATTACCCGCGCGATCGCCCAACACGCCCGCACGATTCGATTACCAATTCACATCACCGAAAAACTCAACAAAATCAAAAAAGTGCAGCGGGAACTCACCCAGCAGTTGGGTCGTTCTCCCTCCCCTGCAGAAATTGCCTCCGCCCTGGAACTGCACCCGTCCCAAATTCGGGAATACCTGCTGATGGCAAGACATCCAGTTTCTTTGGACTTGCGGGTAGGAGACAACCAAGATACCGAACTGCAAGAACTCTTAGAAGACGAAACTGCATCTCCCGACAACTACATTACCTCGGAATTGCTGCGGCAAGACCTGAATACTTTGATATCAGAACTTACCCCCCAGCAGCGAGATGTAATAATTCTGCGCTTCGGTTTGGAAGACGGCACAGAAATGTCTCTGGCGAAAGTCGGAGAACGGTTAAATCTCAGCCGGGAACGGGTGCGGCAGCTAGAACATCAAGCCCTTGCCCACCTGCGGCGCCGCCAATCTCAAGTCCGAGAATACTTGGCTAGTTAGTCACTAAAAAAGTTGAGATTTCCCAAAATCTCAACTTTTTTTACGTTTATACCCGTTTGAAAGAAGAATGTAACTGTAAGCGCGTGATTCACACAATTAGGCAATAGGTCATTCCCAATTATTCCATTCTTTAATCTAAAACAGGACTTACGCATTATCGAGCTTAAATCAAGGGTTTGAGATTGCTTCACTACGTTGTCTTCGGACAGAAAATCGTAGTATATGCGTCCAAGACTATAAAATTTAAAATCTAAAATGGTATTATTAGATGGGTGGATTGCCCAATCAGGGCGGACGCAAAATTTATCAAAACTAATCTTAGATTTAAGTTCAGGCATCGGACGGGCGATCGTTCCTTCAAGTTAATAGCCAACATTAAGCTAAATACCCGGTTTCTCTACAATCTTTGTGAAACTGGTACAAGAGGCGCTTGGAACCAGGTATTTTAAATTTTGGGGTCTGGAGTGGTTTTGATTTATTTGATATTGACAGGAAGTTTAGAAGCGATCGCGATCATGCTTGCTCTCTCGCCCGGTAACTTGAGCATCGCATTCCCCGCACGCCGATCACAGGACTCGGACATCAAATCCGGCGTTTTAAGCTCGCAATCTCCGCCAAATCCTCCGCCAGATACAGCTAGCACAGGTTTAGCAGATGGCATTTACCTCTACGGCCAGTCGAGGAACCCAGATGAAATTAAACAAGAATATTTTGTATTTGAAATGCGGCAGAGTAAGGTAGTCGGCGCTTTTTACCTGCCTCGGTCTGCTTTTTACTGTTTTTACGGCACAAGCGATCGAACTCAGTTAAATTTAATAGTAGTGGACAGTTACGACGGCAGTCGCTCTCCCTACTCCGTAAACCTGCAACAATATTACCCAATTTCCACCATCAGCGAGAACGATCGGCGCATCTTGGGTATTTGCAAAGAATCTCACAAACAGCAGGTGTGGGAAAAGTAGGAAACTCGCGCTGCGCCACCAGTCAATCGATTTTAGAATTTAGAATTGAAGAAAGCAACCCCACTGATACATCGGGGGCCCCCGGAGCAAATTGCTTTCGGTCAGGGTTCAGGAAACAGTAGTAAAATTACTCCTGAGTTGAGAATTTCGGACGGACACCACACACATGGCAAGATGAAACTGCGTCGGAAAACACTATCGATCATTGGCATTACCATCGCTGGACTGACTGGCATTCTGTATGCCGCCTCATCAAGAATCCTCTTGGGCAGCCTTGCAAAAGCAGAGGAACAAGAAGCCACCCAGGTTGTCAAGGGAGTGCTCAGCGTGTTCGGGCAAACCGCAGATGACTTCAACTCGCGCTTTGCCGACTGGTCTGCCTGGGACGACACCTACGATTTTATCCAAAACCGCAACTCAGAATACATTGCCTCCAATTTAATTCCAGAAGGGCTGGCTAATGTAAGAGTTAATATAGCCGTATTTGTCAATACTTCTGGCAAAATAGTTTACGGTACGGGTTTAGACAGCGAAAAGCTGAAACTAACGCCTGTTCCAGAAGCATTAAAACGGCGCATTTCTCTCAGTGACCCGCTGTTGCAGCACCCCAACCCCAACAGCAGCCTCGCTGGTATCCTGCTGCTGCCGTCAGGGCCGATACTGATTACTTCCCGGCCAATTCTTACGACTAAAAGCACCGGCCCGATCCGAGGTACGCTGATATTCGGGCGCAATTTGGATGCTGCTGGTATTGCGAAGGTTTCTAAAATTACTCGCTTGCCGCTGATCGTACACAGCGTTAATGAGGCTCATTTGCCTGCTGACTTTCAGCAAATGCGGGAGAAACTGTCGGAAAAAAAACCGATTTTGGTGCGTCCTTTAAGCGAAGAGTCGATCGCGGGTTACGCTCTGATCCGCGATATTTACAACCAACCTACGCTGCTATTGCGGGTTGATATCCCCAGAGAAATATATCGGCAAGGTCAAATTAGTTTGCTGTACTTGCTGGGGTCTGTAGCGTTAGCGGGAGTTGGGTTGGTCGGCTGCACTCTGCTACTGCTAGAGCGTCTGGTGCTGTCTCGGTTGAGCGATTTGTCGAAAGCAGTGAACCGCGTCAGCAGCAGCCAAGACCTGTCGGTGCGACTACCGGTGACGGGCGAAGATGAGTTGTCAGACCTTGCCCATACTATCAACGGAATGTTGAGTGCGATCGCCCAAGCCGACAGCGAACAACTTGAGGAAAAAGCCCGTTACCGAGCCGTAGTCGAGCAAGCGACAGATTGCATTTTCCTATGGGACGCTCAAACCAAACGCCTTTTGGAAGCCAATACAGCGTTTAGAGACTTGCTCGATTACAGTCCTGATGCGATTTCGCAACTAACTATTTACGATATCATCGCTTACTCTAAAGACCTAATTGACAACAATATCGAGTTGCTGCTGACGGACAAACAATTCAGACTTGGCGAAGTTCTCTACCGCCGCCGAGACGGTTCCTGCGTGGATGTAGAAGTGAGCGGGAGCGTGATTTCCTACGGCGGCCGCGAGATTATTTGCACGGTTGTCCGCGACATTACCGAGCGCAAGCAAGCCGAAGCCGAACTGCGAGCCTCGGAAGAACGCTACAGACTTTTGTTTAAAAATAACCCCCATCCGATGTGGGTTTACGATTTAGAAACTCTGGAATTTATAGCCGTCAATCAAGCTGCTGTCCAACACTACGGCTACACGCGCGACGAATTTCTCAACATGACCGTTGCGGACATTCGTCCTCCCCAAGAGCTGCCGAGATTGCTAGAAAATATCTCCCCAGTAGATGTCGGTATTGAGTTTGCAGGTGTGGGGCAGCACCTGAAAAAAGACGGAACAATTATTGATGTCGAAATTACTTCTTATACTCTGGTATTTGATAGCAGAAATGCTGAATTAGTGCTGGCTCACGACGTGACCTACCGCTTGCAAGCCGAGGCAGAAATGTACAAAGCCAAGGAAGCCGCAGAAGCAGCTAGTTTGGCTAAAAGTCAGTTTTTGGCTAACATGAGTCACGAACTGCGAACTCCTCTGAATGCGATTATCGGTTACAGCGAGATTCTGCAAGAAGAGGCTTTAGATTTGGGCGAAGAAGATTTTGTGTTGGATTTGAAGAGAATTCACCATTCAGGCCAGCTTTTACTTTCCTTAATTAATGATATTCTGGACTTGTCGAAGATTGAAGCCGGTCACGCGGAACTTGAATTAGAAACTTTTGACGTGTCGGAGGTAGTTCAAGATATAGCCAGAACTGTAGAACCGCTATTTTTGCGAAACACTAATCGCCTGAATGTGGAGTGTCATAATAATATTGGCGAATTGTATTCCGATCAAATTAAGTTTACTCAAATTTTGTTTAATTTGCTCAGTAATGCAGCTAAGTTTACTCATAAAGGAACAGTTACACTCAGCGTTGAAAGAATTAAAAAGGACGAGAAAAGTAGGAATTCGGAACAGTTAATTATTAAGTGTACGGATACGGGAATTGGGATTACTCCTGAACAGCTACAAAAGTTATTTCAACCTTTTACGCAAGCTGATGCTTCGACTACCCGCAAGTACGGAGGTACGGGTTTGGGCTTGGCAATAGCGCAGAAATACTCTCAGATGCTGGGGGGAGAAATTACTGTGAGTAGCGAGTTTGGCAAGGGGTCAACTTTTACTCTGATGTTGTCAGCATAGCTCTTTTTTGAATTTGAGAGGGGCGAAAAAGTCTTGACTACAAACATTAATACTCAATACCTGCTTGAGCTTTAATCCCTTGTTCTCGAAATGGATGCTTAACTAATGTCATTTCTGTCACCAAGTCTGCCCGTTCGATTAGCGCTGGCGGGGCGCCTCTGCCTGTTAAAATAATGTGGGTTTCTTCTGGTTTTTGGTCTAACCCGGAAAGCACTTGCTCGACTTGCAAATAACCTAGTTTTAATGCTATATTGACTTCATCTAAAAGAACTAATTTAAATTCGGGATTGCAGATAAAAGTTAGGGATTTTTCCCAGGCTTTTTGAGCTGTTTCGATATCTCGATCGCGGTCTTGCGTGTCCCAAGTAAAGCCTTCTCCCATTGCGTGAAATTCTAGCTGTTTTTCCCAAAGTTGAAAAATGGCTTTTTCTGCGGGTTCCCAAGCTCCTTTGATAAATTGTACTATAGCGACGCGGTATCCGTGACCGAGCGATCGCACAACCATTCCCAAAGCGGCCGTGGTTTTGCCTTTACCGTTGCCCGTATTGACTATAATTAAACCTTTTTCATTCGAGGAGTTAGCGATTCGCTGTGATTGCACTTCTTGGCGGCGCTGCATTTTCTGTTTGTGTTGTTGGGCTGTTAAGCCGGTGGTTGCAGTAGTTTCTGTATTGGTTTCCATTAGATTTTTTTTAACCGCAGATGAACGCAAATAAACGCTGATAGATGCAAGATGTCTAGTTATTGCCACAGTGTTTGCAAGTTTAGCACGAAACCGGGCAAAATATCTTCTCCTGAAAGTTCTGTT
>JARCMA010000166.1 GCA_030248405.1 Microcoleus sp. MP8IB2.171 | reverse complement strand
CCTTAGTTATACGTGAGCATATTTTTGCAAACCTTCAGAGTGATGCTATGGTCGAGAATACATAGATAATGTTTTTTGTCAATGCGTAAGTCCTAGAGTCTAAACAGAACTTGCATCTCAAGCCCTGAGTATACAGCCATGACAGCACTATTTCGCCGTATCCAGCCCTCGAAAAAGCTCCGCATCACCGCCCGATCGATCGCCCAATTCCTCAAAATCAGCCAAAATTTAATTAAGCGAGTCGAATCCTGGGCTGGCGTAGTGTTTGTACACCATCACAGAGGCGGACAATTTATCTCGTACCGCAGGCTGGAAGAATGGCAAAATGCGATCGCCCACCAAATTCAAACTTGCCCCACCCTGAGAGAACTGTCGCAACTCAAAACATCAATTCAGTACGACACCAGGAAATTCAAAAAACAATACTTACAAAAAACGCTTGACTTTTTAAATCAAATGTGCATTGAAAGACAAGACATTTTAGAAATCTGGGAAAGCTCAAACTGCATTGCTTCCTAGCAGAAACTCAGCAGATTTCCTAAATATAACAACCGCACCCAACGGTGAGGACGCTGTTAATTGATCAAACCATTGCGTTCGATTCTTTCTTCCTTCTTCCTTCTTCCTTCTTCCTTCTTCCTTCTGCGAAAACAGAAGCGAAACATTTGCGAGCAATTGCGAGATAAAATCACCCCAAAAATCACCCGCGAATGCTCCGCCACATCCACAAAAGCGATCGCCTCTTCAATTAAGACATTGCTTGAGCGATATAATCAAAATAAGGAGCTGCTTCCTGAGCATCATCCTGATTGAGCAAAGCCAAAGAAGCTTCCTTCAAACAGCGGATAGCTTCGACCATGCCAGGAACAGGAACGCCCAGAGAATTGTACATTTCCCGAACGCCAATCAAACCGATGCTTTCGATCGGCTCCTTGTCACCGGCCAAGATACCGTAGGTAATCAGACGCAAATACCAGCCGTAGTCGCGCAGACACAAAGCCCGTTCGCGCTGGCCGTAAGCATTGCCTCCAGGGGAGATAAAATCAGGGCGTTTTTTCCAGAGTTTTTTGCTAGCTTCTTCAACAATTTTTTTCTCACTGTCAGACAGCGCAGTAGCAATACGCACCCGCTGTTCTCCGGTTTTAAAAAAATCTTTGATGCTTTGAAGTTCGCCGGTACTGGGATAGCGAAGTTCGTCGTCGGCTTGGAGAATTAATTGGCTAACTACGCTCATTGTTATTCAAATTTGAGGATAACATTAATAAACATTCCCATCTGTTGGCGACGGGATTCTTGGTTCGCAGACTCGCCTTGCTCCTAACATTTATCAATCCTAGAAGTAGAGGGCAAATCTCCCCAAGCGTTATGCTTGATGTTCAAGCCAGTTTCCTTGTGTTCCAGGGTACTGCGAGAAAAACTCAAAAACTGCGAGTGAGAGTTTGGATGTCGGCAGACACTTTGACTGTTTAACGAGTTTTTGCTACATCGCCCCAACAGCCGATCGCACCGACGGGATCGAGGCAACTCGCGACAAGCTCGACTCCCCGGTTGAAGCTTGGCTGTAGCAGCAAGACGTTCAGCGGCAGGAAGACAGCCTGCACTTGAGCTTAAGTGCGATCTACTTATCTCTCGAAAGAGAGAGCGATATTGCATTACCATATTAAATCCTACCATGACTACTTGTGACCAAATCTAAATTCCCCACCCGAAACTCGACGAAATTGGCAAACCCTTGCCAGCAAGGTCAACTGATTGAGCTTGAGATTACCGACTTGGCAGACACCGGCGACGGAGTTGGTCGTTTTGAGCAGGTTGTAGTGTTTGTGTCCGATACCGTTCCGGGCGATCGCATCCTGGCCCGCCTCGTGCAAGTCAAACCAGGCTATGCTACAGGTAAGCTGGACACACTTCTCGAAGCATCAGAACACCGCATCCGAGCTAACTGTATTGTCGCCGACAAGTGCGGCGGCTGTCAGTGGCAGCACGTAGACTATGAATATCAGCTTGCAGCCAAGAAAAATCAAATCATTCAAGCCTTAGAAAGGATTGGCGGATTTAATGATTTGCAAGTCGATGAAATGTTAACGGGAAAAATCGAGGGATTTCCCCAATTTTTGGGATATCGCAACAAAGCGACTTATCCCGTAGCAATTTCTGCCACAGGTCAAGTCCAAGCAGGTTACTATCAAAAAAGCACCCACAAATTAGTCAATCTCAATCAATGTCCGGTGCAAGACCCGCGCCTCAATCCTTTGTTAAAAGAAATCAAAGAAGACATCCATTGGAGAGATTGGCCAGTCTACGACGAAAAGAAACATACAGGAGAATTGCGTCATTTATCCTTACGAATCGGACGGCGCACGGGAGAAATGCTATTAACTTTAATAGTTCGCACGGGAGACTTGCCGGGAATCGAAGAACAAGCGGCTGAGTGGCTGAAACAGTATCCTCAACTTGTAGGTGTTTGTTTGAATGTAAATTCAGCTCAAACTAATGTAATTTTTGGTGCGGAAACTCGCTGCATTGCTGGGCAGTCTTATCTGCGAGAAAAATTTGCAGGATTGAATTTTCAGCTAAGGGCAGATACTTTTTTCCAGGTAAATACAGAGGCTGCTGAGGCTTTGTTGGAGGTGATTGTCGGGGAATTGAATTTGCAGGGAAGCGAGGTTTTGGTTGACGCTTATTGCGGAATTGGGACTTTTACTTTGCCGCTGGCAAAACAAGTTAAAATTGCGATCGGTTTAGAAGTGCAACCTGCTGCGATCGAGCAAGCCCGATTAAATGCGGAATTAAATGATTTGAGAAATGTCGATTTTCAGGCAGGAACTGTAGAGGATTTGCTGCCTACTTTGGGATTGATACCGGATATTGTGTTGTTAGATCCGCCGCGTAAAGGGTGCGATCGCGCGGTGCTGGAAACAATTAAGGAAATCCAACCAAATCGGATTGTTTATGTTAGCTGCAAGCCGGCTACTTTGGCTCGTGACTTGAAGAATCTGTGCGAAAATGGGGATTATCAGTTAGCGCGGGTGCAGCCGGCGGATTTCTTTCCTCAGACTTCTCATGTTGAGTGTGTGGCTTTTTTGGTGAAGGTACTTGCTGATGATTCGGCGATTGAAATCGCGTAAGCATCAAACGAAGTCTGCCTTCGCAGACTAAGAGGAGGTAAGTTTTTTACGCCGATCGTTCGGGTTAAATAGAATTAATTATCTCGCAGTCCTGTTTCTTGTAAAAGTTGGTTTGCCCAAACCAGATTTTGTTTTGACAGAGACGGTATTGGATCTCGATCGTAATCAATTCGATAATCGTAGCCCGCGCGATCGTAAACACCTGCGAACAATTCTGGTAAATTAACAATTGGTTCTACATCTTCCTCGCGCAAGGGAAGTAGAAATACAGGTAGAGAATCGCTCAGATTAAAAGCATAAAGTTCGGCAAGGGGACGGCGATTGCTGCGACTGACTAAAACGCGATAATCGCTTTGAATGGAATTGTTAAGTACGGGCATGGGTTCACCTTTTCGCAGCAAGTCGATTTCAACTAAATGGGTTAGGCTACCTAAAATACTTTGGCGTTTTTTGAGGTAAGTAATTCTGCCATCTCCACTACGTTTGTTGACTGGAGAAAGAATTTCAATTGCGGTGACAACTTGTCTAGTTGCCATTTCTCGTACTTCTAGGTAAGTCTGTTTAATCTTTTCGGGGGCTGGCACTTTGACGGTAGTGGGAATTGTGAGGGTTGCAGTGGCAATTGAATGGGTAGGAATATCGGGGGTATTGGGTTGACGTTTGATTGCTACATCGGGGATGCCGACTAACAGCGAGTCCTCGTTATTGTCATTGGTGTCGTTAATTTGATAGATGCGTTTTTCAATGGCGATCTCATATTTGGGGCGAATTTGGGGGACTAAGGATTCTGCAATCAGGGAAATTAACCAATGGTGAGTTTCCTGCCAGAAATCGGGGTGTTCTAAGTAGGGGTCCATTCCGGGAAAGGGTGAGGGCATAGGACTTTATTGGGATTTGTTGATTTTAAAATCATTTTAGCACTGGTAATCCTGGACGCAGGGGTAGTCAGAAACCGGGTTTTTTGACGAAAATGCGCGTTATAGTCCACAGATGAGGTAAAAAACCCGGTTTCTCTGGCCTTATGTAAGTCCTGACTGGGTTAATGTTGCGACAAGCGATCGTTTTTGGGAAGAAAAGGGCGATTCCCTAAGAGATAGATTCGCTGCACGCGCTTATTTAATTACTAGCATTTTGGTTGAGTGCTATAATATTTATGCTAAGCTCATTTAGAGTACGATCATGCTATCAATTGAGCAACTAATGAAAGAAGCTTTATCTTTGCCAAATGCGTTGAGAGCGCAGTTAGCAGAGAGGCTAGTTGAGAGTCTTGAATTTGATATAGACGGAACAGTACAAAAGTTGTGGACTGCGGAAGCTAAGCATCGTCGCGACGAAATCCGCAGCGGTGCGATCGAGCCAATTGCAGGAGAAGAAGCGTTAGCTCAAATTAGGCGAATTGTAGCACAATGAGGTACGTTTTTCACCCGGCAGCATTAACTGAATATGCTGAGTCTGTCCAATTTTATACACAGCGTCGAGTTGAGTTAGCGCAGGCTTTTATTAACGCTGTTGAAGATGCTATCTTCCGTCTAGTGGAATCTCCAACTCGTTGGCCGATAGTTGATGAAGATATTCGCCGTTGCTTAACGCGAAAGTTTCCTTATGGAATTCTCTACACAATAGAGGATGATTTTATTTTAATTCTCGCAGTAATGCACTGCAATCGAGAACCAGGATACTGGAAAGATCGAGTTATACCAATTTAATATGAAGCTGCATAGAATAGGGCTTCAAGAATAAACTTGTAAGATGACAACGAACTAATTTGCTCAGGAGTGATTTTTTCAAGAACT
>JARCMA010000017.1 GCA_030248405.1 Microcoleus sp. MP8IB2.171 | reverse complement strand
GCCTTTTATGAACAGGCTTTCCGGCCTGTTCCACAAGAAAATTTATATTTTGTGGAACAGGCCGGAAAGCCTGTTGCTGACAATGGTGCAAGATATCAGCTTTAAAGGACTTTAGCTATGAGTCTGGGGTTTGAACCCCAGGCGGACTAATTCGACATCCAACTTCTATTGCGGTGAACCAGCCGCACCCTCTGCGCCGGATTTGCTATCAGGTACAGCCGTATCCGTAGGATTAGAATCGCTCTGGCTTTCCCTATTAGTTTCGCCGCTCGTACCTGCTCCAGGAGCGCCCTCATCTTGAGTTGAAGATGGAGTAGCGGAACTCTCAGGTGCTATAGTTGGCGGAGTGGAAGCTGGCTCATTCTGCGGAGTCGGAATCGTAGTATTAGTATTATTTGAGGGCGAAGATGGAGCCGGCGCTGCTTGCTGAGCGGGTCCATCTTGCTGCTGTGAATTTGGAACCGTAATATTGATATTGGGAGCCGGATTTGCTTGAGGAGCCGGATTTGCGTTTTGAGCTGGACTTGGTTGAGGAGCAGGCGTAGCCTTTTGAACTGGAGATGGTTGAACCGGAACCGGAACAATCTTTTGAATGATCGTTTTTTCTCTCTCTATAGTCCGAGTCGGAGCTGGTGCTGCTGAAGGCTGATTCGCTTTCGGTACAACAATCACAGGAGCAGCAGTAGGAGTAGGAGCCTCCTCTGCTCGATTGAAGTAATATACACTGCCCAGAACTAAGCCTGTCAAAGAAGCAAGAAGAATCCCTAACAGTAACCCGCGACCAGCATTCTGATTATCGCGGACTTCTTGGACTCCAACTTGGCGGTGGTTTTCGGCAATTTCACCCTGTACATAACCTTGGTGATGAGCTGCTTCTTTAGAAGCTTTCCCCGTTGTACTCGGAACACTTGTAGTAGTTCGCGTTGTACTGACGTGACCGTTAGTTGCATCTGTATGAACTTCTTGATGAATTTCACGGCTAGAGCTATTTTCTTCGTTAGGTTTCATAATTATCTTCGGCACAACTATTCAAAAAATATTTGTCTGTAGGAGATGCTCTGGTTTGAAAACTTGAGCTAAGCTGTTGAGCATTTAAATCACTTATTTTGATTTACTGTCAAGATTCAAGTGTAAGCGTTGGGTGTTTTGCTCATGCCAGTTTAAATGCTTAACAGCTTTCTGCTTAGGGAGTTTAGAGAACTTTTGGTTTTTCCTTCATTTGTATCCAATCTAACTCGCCAAGGTATTAACCAGGCTCTACCCCCAGAGTGATTGCCCCAGTCCCCAAAGGAATAGAATTAGCCGGACTTCAACAAAGAATACCGGCTAAATAAGTTATTTATAATGCTTGCTCTGCAAGTATATAGCAATCTTTAATGAGTCGTGAATTTTTGACCCCACCCCGACCCTCCCCGAACCCGCTCTGAGGGAGTAATAAATTCACAAATGATGCGAGGATTGCTATAGATGATTCATTACACCCTTAAAAGTGGCAACTTTACGGCCGGAGTGGGAAGACAATTTATCAGAGAAATCGGGAAAAAAGAGAACTGAGTAATAACAGTTACTAGCCCTCTATTTATGAAGCCAGTTTGTGCTTGAAATTGGTTTAAGTCCGGTTAGATAACCACAATTAAGTTTTTAGTAATAAAGGCAAGTTTTTTCTCATCCATCAAGAGAGGATAGTCGTACTCACTACTAACAAGCTTGATTACGGGAAATTAACCGGACAGGAACATTACTAACAACTGAGTTTCTGTTATTCTGTTCTTTCAATGATAATGGTCATGTGAGCGACTAATGCACCTATCGCTCCTACTGCTGCAATGACTGGAAACAAGGCCGCACCGATGACTCCACCGACTACTCCCACCGTCAGAGGAACTTCTACTAAGATCCGTCCCTCTTCATTTTTGATAATGATGCGGCGGATATTTCCTTCGTGAATCAATTCTTTAACTTTAGCAACCAAATCCTCGCCGTTAATTTTTACCTCATCGACGCTAACTTTTTCCTGAGTATAAGCAGGGGTTTCTAAAGGAGTAGTTTCAAAATTAACCTCAGCAACTTTTTGGGCAGAAACTTTTTCAGATACAGGTATTGATTCGAGCTCTCTTGTCCCGACTGGTTCTTGTTCGCGATCTGTAGGTGTGTCCATTTTTTGTTCTCCTTTTAGGTAAAAGTATTTTTGTATAGAATTATATTGAAATATAACACGCCACTTTTTTTGAATCAATCATTCTTTTGGGTGATCTTGCTGCTGCTGTCGTGATTTTCTGAAGGTATGATGATGAAAATTCTCTCACTCTCTCGCTTCTGGGCTTATCCCATCTGTCCCTATCTCCTTGTGCCGTTTAGTTAACTGTCTGCTTCTGGCCCTCGCACCGCCTAACCCCTGAAAAACTTCTAATCCAGACAAGGAAAGGATGAGAGCGACTTTCACACTCTCACAGACTCAGACTCAACAGGTGTACAGGTTGAAATACTGACATTGTACTGAAAGTACGATCGTCCCGCCGTGTATACAGTTACCACATCTAGTTCGGGAAACCGCACATGGAAACCGTCGCTTACTTCCCTCAAATGTCATTTGAATTTAGCTCAGTGCGATCGCCCAACCAAACCCGACCCCCCGAGGTTCCTCAAATCAACATCTTAGAGTTTCTAATGAGAATTGCCTAAAATCAAGGGGGAGGAGAAATAATAATGATCTAAATATTATCGTAACTAAACCAACTTCCTCAAATTGAAGTTGAAGTTGGGGAAAAGTCGGGTAAAATAGAATTATTTCTTTCTGCTTCCTCTTGATTCTCGGTGTCGGATTTGCCAGCGACAGAGTTTGAATCTCAAGTTCGTGGCCCGACGGTACTTTTGTAGAAACTTTTAAGGCACATTAAGCGGATGTGTCGAATGTGAGTTTTAGTGGCGATCGCACAACTTTAGCATCTGCCGGGAAAAATTTCGTCGGTGAAGCTTTGGACTCTCGATGCGGCTAAAGTATAAGCTGCCGAACTTGACAAATTGCTCGCCATCGGCTGTCCCTGGCTGGAAGACTACCTACATTACAATCCTCGGGTTGAGTGCGATCGGCATTTGTGCGAAAAAACTGACAATTGACATTTCTTGGCAATTGCCGGAAACCTGTTTTGCCTGAATTTTAAAATCGGGCGATCGGCTGCCGAGTTGTCGCTATTGTTGTCTTATTGTAATATAATTTTACGCAAGGGGTAATACGAAATGTACTGCCACAGGTCGCAGATGTCTATCCATCTGAACCAAATTAATGTCATCAAACATTAAAAATAGTTATGACTGTTATATTCGGATTAGTAAAATCTTGGATATATAAAATTCAATAGTCAGGTTTCAAAGGGGTGTCTGCTGTTAAATCAATCTAATCGGCAATATCGTTTCGGGGGACACCAGCACGATTTCAGGCAAAAAATAATCCTGCTGAATTAACTGGATTCGAGGGAGCAGAGGGAAGTTGATGACTAAGCTATAAAAAGAGTTGAAAAGGCAGTCTAAATAGTAGGCAAGACTCCAGCAGCCAACCGCAACTGCCAATTACCAAAGGAGGGAGCAGTGTATGAAACTGACGGGTTGAGTCCCCTAAAATCGCCGCTTGGTTTGCGATCGACTCTACAGGAATTAACCCTGTACGACTTTCTCCTAGAATCTGAGTGTCCGGGGGCCGAAGTTGCTAAAATTTTTCAAGCAAACCCTTTAGTTCCCGGCATCATCATCACTCAGCAAGGAAAGTTTATAGGAATGATTTCGCGGCGGCGTTATTTTGAACATATGAGCCGCCCCTATAGCTTGGAGTTATTTTCTCAACAGCCTTTGTTCATACTCTACCGCTTTACTAAAACTGATATGTTGGTTCTCGATCGCGAAACCTCAATTATGACGGCAGTGCGGCAGTCTTTGGAGCGATCGCCCGAACTCATCCACGAACCAATTGTAGTACAAGTAGAACCGGAAACTTACAAACTTTTAGACGTACACCAACTGCTGCTTTCTCAGTTGCAAATTCACGAGTTATCAACCGTAGCGATGCGCGAGTCGCAAGCGCAATTGAGACATCAAGCCCAACAGCTCGAACTTGCATTGCTGGAACTTCAGCGCACTCAAACTCAACTAATTCAAACAGAGAAAATGTCTTCTTTGGGGCAGTTAGTAGCAGGAGTAGCTCACGAAATCAACAATCCGATAGGCTTTATCTACAGCAATTTGCACCACGCTAAAGAATACACGCAAGCTTTAATGCAGATGCTCGACATCTACAGGCACCAGTGTCCCGAATTCATACCGGAAATTGCAGCGGAAGCAGAGAAAATCGAACTCGATTATTTGCTAGAAGACTTGCCAAAAGTCTTAAATTCCATGCAGCAAGGTGCAGAAAGAGTGCGCGACATCGTTTTGTCGCTGCGGAATTTTTGCAGATTAGACGAAGCTCAAATGAAGCAGGTCAACATTCACGACGGTATCAACAACACGATTATGCTGTTGCAAAGCCAGCTTAAAGGGAAACCGGGGCAGGAGGCGATCGAAATTTACAAAGAATACAGCGACTTGCCGCTGGTGCAGTGCTATCCCGGACAGCTCAATCAGGTATTTATGAATATTTTAGTTAATGCAATTTACGCTCTAGTTGAGTCTAATAAATACGAAAATGTTGATAAAAAAAGCGCGAAGAAGTCGCACTCAGGCGAAGAAAAGCAGTCTTGTACAAAGACTCAATCATCAGTTTCTAAGTCTACCCGCCTGGTTCCTACGATTCAGATTCGCACCGAGTTAATTGAGAAAAAAAAGGTAATAATTAAAATTTCTGACAACGGCCCGGGAATGACAGAAGATGTTCGGAAGCGGTTGTTTGACCCTTTCTTTACTACTAAGCCGGTCGGCCAAGGAACGGGTTTGGGACTGTCGATTAGCTATGAAATTGTTGTCAACCAACATGGCGGCGCATTGAAGTGCTTTTCGGAACCGGGAAAAGGAGCAGAATTTGCGATCGAAATTCCCCTTCAACAGTCTTCCCTAGCACAGATTTTGCCTCGCTTTGCGTGATACAGCAGAATGAAGAATGAAGAATGAAGAATGAAGAATGAAGAATGAAGAATGAAGAATGAAGAATGAAGAATGAAGAATGAAGAATGAAGAAGCAATAAAAGTTAGGGAGTCGGCCGTTGAAACCGCTTAAAAGTCAAACTTTCGTCCCTCTTTAAGAGACTAAAGAATAAAGCCCGTCGGCTACCGCGAACCTTTGCAAACCCACTTCCACAAAGGATGACTCGGCCCCCGCTGGCGAATGCGGCGAACTTGTTGTTCCAAACCCTGTTTTTCCCGCAGGGGCAATCCTCGCACCATATTGCGACTTTGCCAAGTTAGCACAGCTAAAGTCATTCCCAAGCACAAACCCAAACCGAGAGTCGGCCAGCGATGAAAAGATAAACCGTAGCGCACTGCCACCCAAGTGAAGTGTTCTAACCACAAAGCGATTTCGCGGCGCAAACCCCAAATGCTCAAAGAACCGACGCTCATCCACAGCAATATCACAGTTAACCAGCGGCCGTAAACTGTTAGTTTGTGAAGCCTTTGGACTTCAATTTGAAAAGTTTCGTCAGTAGTCATTTGTTATTTGTCATTTGTTATTTGTTATTTGTCATTTGTCATTGGTTATTGGTTATTGGTTATTGGTTATTGATGATTTATTATTAGTCAGTCAACAGTTAACCGTCAACAGTTAACCGTCAACAGTTAACCGTTAACAGTCAACTAAACTTCCTCTGACTGGTTGATTCCTTCTGCGGGGACGGGGATGGAGTGGCCGGTGCGACTGCGCCACCAAGCTAGTAGCGTACTGGCAACGAAAATACTCGAATACGAACCAGCAATAAAACCGACAATCAAAGCTAAAGCAAAGTATTTGAGGGTTTCGCCGCCAAACAAAAAGATTGAAAACAATGTCAGCAGCGTGGTAAACGTTGTGTTAATTGACCTTCCCAGCGTCTGCATGACAGCATCATCGACAATTTGATCGATCGACAGTCCGGGATTTAGCTTGATTACTTCGCGCACGCGATCGTAAATTACCACAGTATCGTTAACAGAAAAACCGATAAGTGTCAAGAGCGCTACCACAAATAAACTGTCAACTTCCAGTCCTTGAACTAAACCCAAAAACGAGAAAACACCAAGCGTGACCAACACGTCGTGAAACACAGCCACAAAAGCAAAAAAGGCATAATCCAACTGAAATCGGAATGTCAGATAAGCAGTAATTCCAGCAAAAGAAACCAACAAAGCCAGCAAACCCGAAGTAAACAACTGTTTGCCGAGGGTAGGCCCAACCGTATCAATTTGAGTAGATTGAGGAGCAAAATCGCCTATTTTTTCGCTCAAAGCTGTTTGCAAATTAGTCCGCTGTTCGACATCCAAAGTTTTTGTTCGCAGCGACAAACCCTGCTGTTCTTTGCCGATAACTTGAATGCTGCTGCCAGCTAAACCTTGGGTATCCAGGACTTCGCGGACAGCAGCAAGATCGATGGGTTTACAATTTTCCGGTTTCGTGCAGTCGAGTTCAAATTGCAGCCGAGTGCCGCCGATAAAATCTAAACTGGGGCGCAGTGGTGCGCGGATGTCGGGACGAGTCCAAGAAATCGCCATCGACACTATACCTGCAAGGATTATAGCGGCGGAAATACTCCACCAGAGCGATCGATATTTGATTACACTGAATTTCATAATTTGAAGGAAGAAGGAAGTTCGGCAACGGATTGTGTAACGGATGTAACGGATGTAAGAAGGAAGGAAGAAGTTAACAGTCAACAGTCAACTGTCAACTGTCAACTGTCAACTGTCAACTGTTAAGTGTTAACTATTAGCAGTTTTCGACAAATTAGGACAAAACAACTGAGGTTTCCGCAATGCTGGAAAGCTCAATACTACGAACAGCAGAGTGCGGCTGCAAGTGAGCGCAGTAAACATACTCACTAATACTCCCAATGCCAGAGTTACAGCAAACCCTTTAACTAAACCAGCGCCCAACCAGAACAAAGCAGCACAAGCAATAACTGTTGTGACGTTTCCGTCTAAAATGCTGGAAAAAGCGCGGTAAAAACCCGATTCTACCGATCGATAAAGCGATTTTCCCGCCCGCAACTCTTCCCGCGTGCGCTCAAAAATCAGCACGTTAGCATCCACGGCCATCCCGATGCTGAGCACAAAACCCGCAATTCCCGGCAGGGTTAATGTCACTCCCAAAAGCACGAAAGCTGCCCAAGTTAACAGAGCATAAATTAACAGAGCAATATTGGCAATTACGCCGGGGAGTCGATAGTAGGCAATCATGAAAATCAAGACCAAAATTAAGCCGCCGATACCTGCGTTAATACTGCTTTGAATGCTGTCTCTACCTAAGCTAGCGCCGACGGTGCGGTTCTCAATAATTTCGACCGGCACCGG
>JARCMA010000165.1 GCA_030248405.1 Microcoleus sp. MP8IB2.171 | reverse complement strand
GTCAACTGTCAACTGTCAACTGTCAACTGTCAACTGTCAACTGTCAACTGTCAACTGTCAACTGTCAACTGTCAACTGTCAACTGTCAACTGTCAACTGCTTTAACAGATATCGGAATCTGAAAAATTAACTCTGTCCCTCGACCCGGAGCAGAAATACAACTGATTTGACCTCGATGTTTTTCCACTACAATATCGTGACTGATTGCCAACCCTAATCCAGTACCGCGGCCTACAGGCTTCGTAGTAAAAAATGGGTCAAATATCTGGTGGCGCACGTCCTCACTCATCCCGCAACCGTTATCGGCAATGTGAATCACAACGGATTTATAGTTTTGAGTGGCTAATTTTGAATCTTGATTGTGCAGCGCAGCTTCTGACTTAAAACCTACTGAAGTGCTGATGGTAATTTTTCGGGGAGAAGGTTGAGTTTCCAGGGCATCAATAGCATTACTTAGCAGGTTCATGAACACCTGATTTAACTCACTGGCGTAACAGGTGACTCTTGGCAGTTGGCTGTAGTTTTTAATGACCTCTATCTCACCAGCTTTGTTTGCTCCCTTTAGCCGATGTTGCAAAATAACTAAAGTATTGTCAATGCCTTCATGAATATCCACTGGTTTGTACTTTTGTTCGCCAAGGCGGGAGAAGTTCCGCAAAGACATCACAATTTCGCTAATCCGAGAAGCACCCTCTGTCATCGAATTCAGCAGTTTTGGATAATCCTCTGCGATGAATTCGGGTTGAATCTCGTCCAATTCGCCGATAATTTCTGCAACGGGGTGGGGGTAGTAATGTCGGTACAATTCAACGAGGCGAAGCAAATCTCGCGCATACTCCGCCGCTAGAGCAATATTGCCGTAGATAAAGCTGACGGGATTGTTGATTTCGTGAGCAATTCCTGCCGCTAGCTGACCTAAAGAAGCCATTTTTTCCTTCTGTATTAACTGAGCTTGAGTTTTCTTTAGTTCAGTTACGGTTTGTTCGAGTTGCTTGGCATAGGATTGTGTTTGCTGGAACAACTGGCGCTGGACGAGTTGATTTGAGACGCGGGCCAGAACTTCTTGTTCGTGAAACGGTTTTGTGATATAATCTATACCACCAACTTCAAAGGCTTTGACTTTATCTAATACTTCATTCAAAGCACTGATAAAAATAACTGGAATATCCTTGGTTGTGGGAGAAGCTTTTAATGCTTCGCAGACTTTGTAGCCGTCCATACCGGGCATCATGATGTCGAGCAAAATCAAGTCAGGAGGAGTTAATTCGATCGACCGCAGCGCTAGTTTGCCGTCGGGTGCGGTGCGTGTTTTGTACCCTTGCTGCGAGAGTATTTGAGCTAAAAGTTGCAAATTAGCCGGAATATCATCAACAATTAAAATATTCCCTTTTAAGACGGGAGTTGCTTCGTAATTCATATCTATTTCTGTAAAATAACCTTTATAGGTTTGTAGTGAGTACGATCGCCCGATGGGGTTTTATGAGGACGATCGTACTCATTCCAAACCTATCTCATATCCTTATTATTTTGGTTCGGGATGGATGAGAGCTAGTATTTGATTGAACTGAAACTCGTTAGCCAATGCGGCTAGAGCACTAGCTAAAGCGTCATTGCGATCGCGAATTTGCTCAATTTGGATCAGAATTAACTCTAAATCGCACTCAATTGTGGCTTTCTCTAAAGCTGCCAGCCAATCTGCGGGTAAAGCTGCAAGAGTCTCTGGAGTCGGAGCCTCGATTTGAGTTGACTCGGGAACACTCTCCGGTTCATCGTAAATGTAACGCACTCCCAGATGTTTGTGCAGGGTGGCAAAAATTTCTGTATCTCGAAAGGGTTTGTGGATAAAGTCATCGCAATTATCTGATACAGTAACGGTTGGCGCTTCCTCGGCGTTACCGGCACTCACGGCAATAATTGCCGTAGCTTGACCTTTAACGGTGGCTTTAATGCGTTTGGTCGCTTCATGTCCATCCATCACGGGCATCCACATATCCATAAAAATTAAGTGTGGCTCAAAACTCGACCACATTTCAATAGCTTCCATGCCATTGCTGGCTTCTTCGAGTTCAAAGTTAAAGCCAGCGAGGAGTTTGATCAGCAGTTGGCGGTTGTCCGATCGATCGTCCACAATCAAAATACGATAGCGTGGCTGGTTGCGTTCCAGCGCTATCACCCGACGCGGTGGCTGTACGGGTTGAGTCGCCGGAGCATCAACGGCGCTGACGGGGATATCAAACGCGAAGGTGGTGCCGCGTCCTACTTCACTGCGTACAGTAATCACGCCGCCCATCAGCTTGATAAACTGTTGGCTGATAGCCAGCCCCAAGCCTGTTCCTTGCTGAGATTTGGTTCCTGTTTGGGTTTGCACAAAGGCTTGAAAAAGTTTATCTAACTCATCAGCAGCCATGCCGGAACCCGTGTCTTCTATTTCAAAATGTAATTGGTAATTACTGATTGGTACTTGCTGATTTTCACGGTCTATAAATACACTTACTCTTAACCTAATTACTCCTTGTTTCGTAAATTTAATAGCGTTAGAAAGCAGATTAATTAAGACTTGGCGCAACTTAAGTTGATCTGTTTGCACGTATTCGGGAGTTTCGCTAGAGCAGTCAAATATTAACTGCAATTGTTGCTCCATTGCCTGGAGTTGAAACATCTCTTCCAGATCGTTCAACAGGCTGCTTAATTGAAATTCTGTTGGGTTGATTGTAATGCGTCCCGCCTCTATTTTGGCTAAATCTAATATTTGATTGATCAGAGCGAGCAAGTGTTCTCCGCTGCGGTTGATAATGCGGATATTTTCCTGTTGTTCGCGAGTGAGGTTGGTAGAGCGCTGCATCAATTGGGAGAATCCCAGAATTGCGTTTAGCGGGGTGCGAAGTTCGTGGCTCATATTTGCCAGGAAAGTGCTTTTGGCAAGGTTGGCGGCTTCTGCGGCCCACGCGGCTTGTTGAAGCTGTAGTGCTTGCTGTTGAGTGGCTTCGAGCAATTGAGCTTGTTGTAAGGCGACTCCCAATTGGGTGCTAATTTGCAGCCCAATATTGATTTCTGCTTCGCGCCAAGTGCGGGGTACAGAATTTTGATAGCTGGCGAGCAAACCCCAAAGTTGACTGCCGCAAAATATGGGAAAAATAACGTAGGCTCTAGCTTGAAATTGTTTTAACAGTTCTAGGTAACAAGGACTCAACCCAGCGGTGTATATGTCTTCAATTATGCGGTAAGGAACGCCTCTAGCATACATACCGCCTTGATTTTTTTGTAGATAGGTATCCAGGATTGGTTCACCGCCGGCTTGCATAGTTTTCACGGTACAGCGAGAGTCTTCGACGAGATTGTTTGGCACATTAAAATCGTCGGCTTTTGGGATCAGAGATATCCAGCCGGCAGCCATTGATTCGGCAACAAATTGCCCACTCCAATCAGGATTAAAGCGATAGATACCGACACGATCGCACTTGAGGGTTTCTCGCAATTCCGAGGTTGTGGTTGCGAAGATTGTGTCAATATCTAAGGATTGACGGATGCGATCGATCGATCGGGCGATCGCTTGTTCCCGCTGCGCGCTTTCTCGCAAAGCTGACTCGGCAAGTTGGCGATCGCTAATATCCAAAACAGTGCCCAACCAACGAATCAACTGCCCTTTTTCATCAAAAACCGGTTTCCCTCTGACTGCCAGGTAAGTGAGGGAGCCATCTCTGCGGATCAGTCGCTGATCGAATTCAAAGCTTTTTTTGTGGATAGATCGCTCCTCAAGCATTGTCAGATATGGCGATCGATCTTCGGGATGAAAACGCTCGATTAATTGTTCCGTTAGCAGCGGTTTTTGACTGGGATCGAGTTCAAAAAAGCGATAGAGTTCTTCGCTCCAAGTGGGGGTTGCTGTGGCAATATCGTATTCCCAACTGCCAATCCGGGCAATTTTTTGGGCTTCCAGCAGTCGGGCTTCGGCCAACTGGCGATCGCTAATGTCGCGGGCTACCCAAACAGCGGAGCTATCGGACAGCGGCGAAATTTTAGCAGCAAACCAAACTTCTTTGTTATTAATCCGTAGACTGTAATCAAAACTAATAGTTTGTTGGGTTTCCAATGCCTTTTGAACTTGAGCGAAATAAATCTCATTGCTTTCGTCATGAAAAAATTGATCGATGATAGAGTCGATCTGATTCGTGCGCTCGTTGTATTGAAAAATCCCCTTACTGGGTATAATTTGGATTGTTTTTTCTCGGGGCTCGAAAATCAATATGATATCTGCGATCGACTCGAATATTTTCAGAACTTGCTCGGTAGAAGTGGAAAGTTTTTGTTCGCTCAATTGGCGGTCGGCAATTTCATACTGTAATAGTTCGTTAGCACGAGCTAAGGCGCAGGTACGTTCGGCTACTTCGGTTTCTAAAGTGCGATTGTAGTCAGTTAATATTTTTTCAGCTTGTTTGCGCTGTGTGATATTAGAAAAAATAGTGATGGCATAAATAATGTTTCCGCCTTCGTCGAAAATGGGTGTGGCGCGCACCTCAAAAGGAATAAATTTCCCATCTCGATAAAGTTCTACATCTTCCAGGAATACCGTTTCGCCCCGCAGTGCTCGGAATGCGGGCAGTTCTTCAGTGGGATACGGCTGGTTTTGGCGGTACATTTGATAAACTTCTACTGCTTCTTCTAGAGTCGCATCGGGGATAGTTTCTACGCCGAGCCAATGCTTGGCAGTTTCGTTGAAGTACACGACTTTACCCGAGGCATCGTGGATAGATACTCCCGCAGGTATGGCTTCGATAAATTGCTTGAGTTGGCTCTCTCTTTGTGCTAAAGTTTCATTTAAAGATTTTTGGTCTGCAAAAGCCTGTTGCAGTTGCGCTGCCATAAAATTGAAGGAATTGGCCATTTCTCCGACTTCATCCAAGCGTGTAATTTCTAAAGGTTGATCCCATTTTCCTTTGGCAAGATTTTTGGCGGCGGTATTCAAGCGCATAATTGGCTTTGTTACCCAACGGGAAGTCAACAATCCGATCGCACTCGCGATCGCCATCGTACCGACACACAACCACAATGTGTTGCGCGTATTTGCTTGAATCGGAGCCATGAAATCAGACTCTGGCACCACCACCACAATCAACCAATCCAAACCACGGACATCTCGATAGGGAGTGACGCGGACAAACTGCCTATCGCCCTTGCTCGCTAGGGTAAATTTCTCGGTTGTTTGCAACGTGCGGAAGCTGCCAAATCGGTTGGCGAGTTGTCGAGCCATATCTCGCGTTCGGGCATCCTTGCTGTTTGTGGCTAGCAATGGCGTCGGTTGCTTTTTTGCTGGCGTCACCAAGGGTGTTTCTAGTGTGGATGTGGCAATCAGATTGCCCGATCGATCCATAATAAAAGTTTGTCCTGAAGCCGAGAATTGCAGCCTGGTCAAAAAAGTGTTAATTGAGGATAGCCCAGAATAATCGGTGAGGTGATCGCTAATTCGTTCTCCTACTTGTTCGATTAGCTGATGCGCTACATCCTCGACTGATTCCTGACCACTTTTGAAAGAAAGATAGCCCACTAGCCCAACTACACTTACCGTTTGCAAAACAAACGGAACAATCAGAACCGTTCGCAGCGGCAGCTTGCTGAAAAATTTGGCGGTTAGGCGGTTGAAGTGATAAATGGGCATGGGTGTAAATCAATTGCGCTGATAATCCTATTTTAACTGCTTTAGCGTGCCTTTCCCGGCAATTGGCGCGCCCTAAAAACTGTGAAATTTTCCGCCCGGTTCAATATAGCCAACTATTAGCGAAGATTGGACGCGGATGCGAAAGTTTGATTCTGTCAGTTCTGTTTCTAGCTGTTGGGAATTTGATTCATTTTTACTTGCAAAAACTGTGATAAATTTTCTAATTGCTTTGTGTGTATCGGTCATCATGTTGTTAATGAAAAGCCAGCGGGGGCGGGTTTATGAGATTGTAGATTATGGGCAATTATTATTGGTGAACCCGCCCCTACAAGATTTAACATCATACAAATCCGAATCAAACGAAAATGATCTTATTTGTGCGTTCATCGAACCCGATCGCCCTAATGCAAATTTGTTAACTTGGCTAAAACGGCGGCGAATAGAGCGGTTTCGATCGGCTTTGTTAAGTGTTCGTTGTAATCGGCGCCGATCGCTTGCTCGCGGTCTTGTTCGCTAGCATAAGCTGTCAGCGCCACGGCTGGCAAGCGGTTGATTTTGTCGGATGCGGACGATCGCACTTTGCGGATCAGCGAGTAGCCGTCCTCAACGGGCATACCGATATCGCTGACTAAAATATCCGGCGGCGACTGCTGTAAAATGTCGATCGCCTCCGCAGCCGTTGCAGCCGCAGTCGCAGTCGCCCCCAACTGTTCGATCGCAACAATCAAAAACTGGCGATTGTCGGGTTCGTCGTCAACTACCAACACTTTTAAACCTGCCAAAATACCCGGACCCATTCAATCGAATTTCTTTCCCCCTCTCAACTGCAGATGCTGACTCCGACGCTGTTTGAGCGGCAGCATTACCGTGAATGTCGCACCCTTGTCTTTACCCGGACTTTCTGCAGTCACAGTGCCTCCGTGGAGTTCCACCAAGTGCCGGACGATCGCCAATCCCAGTCCCAAACCGCTGTGAGCCTTAGTAAGCGAGCCGTCTGCTTGTCGGAAGCGATCGAACACGTAGGGCAGAAATTCTTTGGAAATGCCCTTTCCGGTATCGCTGACAGTAATTTGCACGTAATTAGGTGATGAGGAATCGGTAGCTGCTACCGCAGATAAGCGCACTTCCACAGATCCCCCAGAAGGCGTAAACTTCACGGCGTTAGTCAGCAAATTCGACACTACCTGCTGCAACCTCGGGGCGTCGCCCCACATCAAGCCGACTCCCGGGTCAAATTCTGACGAAACGGTGACAGACTTAGCCTCGGCGGCGACAATGACTGAATTGACAGCAACCTCGATCGTCTTTTTCATGAGGAACCAGCCGGGTTTGAGATCCAGCTTGCCTTGAATAATCCGGGAAACATCGAGCAAATCTTCCACTACTTGCATCTGCACTCTCGACTGACGCTCGATCGCTTCCAAACCGCGATCTAAAGAAGTTTCCGGGTAGGCGCGCAGGGTTTGCGCCCAGCCCAGAATCACATTTAAAGGCGTGCGGAGTTCGTGGGAAAGAGTGTCTAGAAACTCGTCTTTCAGGCGGTTGATGGCTTCTGCTTCGGCCCGCGCGGCTTGTTCGCGAT
>JARCMA010000164.1 GCA_030248405.1 Microcoleus sp. MP8IB2.171 | reverse complement strand
CTTAGGTCTAGACTGTAAGCCATTTTTTTCTAATTAACTCTTTTTATCGATTTTATCATGATCTTACCTCTGTCTCACATTTATTTGAAATGACTATATCACAGCCTTGGTAACAGAGCTAGTTATTTAGGAAGATTTCAGTCTGAATTTAACGCAAACCACATCTGAATCACTTTTGAGAATTCATCCCGCCCAGCAAAAATAGCGGTCGAAAAAAAACAGCCGACAAGCGGCTGGCTGTACTTGCTGTGTTGGGATGTTGACAATTTTTACGCAATGCCTTAAGGGATTTTAGCCAACAGAAGTTATCGCGCTATTTGGTTCAATCCAATTCTTGTAAACTAATGTAACAGGCCGCTGGCAAAAAAGCAACTTTTCTTTACAAATGAACAAGGAACAAGAGTCTAGGGTGTCCACCGCGCACCGAGAACATCGGGTAGGCTGCGCCACCAGCAACGAGAACATCGCCCCTCCGCTGTTTAACTCAAAACCGATCGAGGATGCGCGTTGTTGTTCGCGACTCGCGCGGCAATCCGATCGCTATTCCTCACCTTGGGCCTTGGATAATGATGTATGCGCCCCAAAAAGCAGCAGCAAAAGCCAAAATCGCAGACCAAATCGGATGTCCGCTGTCACTAACCCTCCCTCCTTGGCTGCGGAGACTTTCAAGGTCGATCGCCACAGTAGCACCCCGGCGCAGCCAACCAGTCGCCACAACGGGTTTTCCGATCAAATCGCTGGGGCGAGTCGTCTCTTTGATCAAAAATGGGTATAAAGAGCCGATCGGGCCAAACCTCGAAACATAGTGCAACCTCACCAAGCCCGTCGCCGTTTGCAAAATCAAATCTTGTCCTAGCCAATTCTCAATACCAGACCTACCCAAAAGTTGCCCGGAAAGCTGCACAGGTTGAGCATCTATGGGCATAGTTTCAGGATTTGACAAAATTTCCGGTAAACTCGGCGAAGTGGTTTCTTGTGGCGTAATGTCGGGGAAAAAATAGTTAATCCGCATCAAAGTACCGAGACAAAATCCGATCGGCAAACAGCCCCAAAAGATCGATCGATCGCCCAAAAGCCAATCGAGTTGCCAAACACTCGTCTTGGAAAACAGCCAGCCAACCATCCACAGCAGCCCGACAATCCCCAAACCCATCGGAATCCCAAAAAACGGCGCACCCTGTAAAAATAGTTTTGAGTCTTTAAATTCGAGTATTGAATTAAGAGACAATTTTGCTTTCTTGGGTTGTTCCGGTGACAGACTCGCCAAATCCAACTCAGTCTCCAGTTTCCAGAATTGAGCGTAGAGTTCCAATAGCTTGAAACGCTCTCCCACCAAAGGATGCGCGCTGTTAATTGTCAACCAAGTGCGATCGGGATTGGTGACATCCCACAGCAAAATCTGTTCTAGCGGCGCGCGCAACGCAGCAGAACCAAGGGTTACAGCTTGTGCGACGCCGACGGGTAACAATAAATCGAAACTTTCGAGGAAAAAGCTTGTTTGTTTTTGCTGTTCGATATTATCAGCAATCCCGATCGCCATTTTAGCCAGTGCCCGCGTCAAACCGTTAGGATTTCCGGTAATTTCTGCTGAAGTTCGATCGCTAAAATACACTCTACGGCGGGACAACCACAACATCGGCCAGCGCAACAACTTATAAATCCCGTAACTTGTAGCAGAAATTGCAGCGGCCACAAATTTGACAGTACGACGCAAAAAGTCGATCGTCATTAAATCACACAACCGCTCACCCCAGAAAGCAGTCTGCCAATATATAAGGTAAGGAATCTGAATCACCAACATCGCCAGCGACATCGGCGCAAAATCCCAGTGAGAAATATGGGCTAATTCCCGCGCAAAAATAGTAGCAATTTCATCATCCGTCAATTGATCTAACAGCCCTTGACTGACAGCAATCCGAGCAAAACGGGGCAAACAGCCGTAACTGAAAGCCACAGGAACATTTACTGGCAATAGTTTCAGCACAGGAACCGGCATATTTTGCTTGGTACAAAAACTGCGAAGTACGCGGCTAGCTTCCTTGCTGTGTTTGGATAAAACCGATCCGCGCAGGTTTTCGATGCCGCAAAAAAGTTTTAGCAGCGCGTCTGTCAGCCAGGGAGACGAGGCCAAAAGCAATCCGAAAACAAACTGCACAAACGGAGTCGGATCGCGGTAAAAAAGCTGAATCGGCTGGAAAATTGGCAGTCTAGTAAATATGTAAAGCTGAACTAACAGAGAATTAGTGTTTGTCAGCAGGAATTGTAGGACAAATCGGGCTAGGAAAAATAGGGCGATCGCACTTGCAACGGCTTGTACCCGAAACTCCAGTAACTTTAGCTGTTTGAGGGGGCGCGGACTTTTCACGCGCGCTGCTTCGCGCCAAGTTAGTTGGTAAGTATCTGTTGGGGAACCGGGGCTATTTTCGCCGCTAGTTTCTGCATCGGGTGTGGTTTCTGTGGATATTGCCGGTTTGGGGGGTGGTGGTGGCGGTGAAATATGTGGCGATTTGGTGTTTCCTGGCGCGCTAGTCGGCTCTAAGGGTGAAAATCCGGTTTTTTGGTCTGCGGTTGGTCGTAGCGAAGCGGGGCGTAAGCCATCGCCCTTAACCGTTTTTTTCGCCGATTCCGTTGCTGAATCAAAGGCGACAAAGCCTGTTTCTGGGGGAGTTTCCGGTGGTTTTGGGGGGCGAGGTGGGGTTAATTCTTGTAAAGTGCGATCGGCCCAGGTTTTGATTTGGGTGTTGGGATTTTTGGTGAGGGATGTGCACAGGGCGATCGCCTTTTTGACATTACCAGTTGCTTTGTACGCCGCGACTAACCCCATTTGGGCGCGGATTCCGGGCGGTTGATTTGCAGCGCTTTGGGTAACGGATTCTAAAAGGGCGATCGCGCTTTGGTAATCTTTTTGTTTCAAAGCAGCTAACCCAGCCTCTAGAGACTGTTTCAGAGATGAATCCGCCGAATTTTGATTGTTTGGAGATGCCATAACTGTGATTGCGCTTGTGTCTTGTCTAAGATAACCTCACCCAAAGGCAATTCGGCAACTAGCAATGTACGGGATGTAACGGATGGATCTTTAGTCGTAGGGTGCGTCGCCTTAGAAAAATCCCTGGATGCGATCGAGAATCTCATAGCGACGCACCGGGCAAACAGGACTCACAAAACAAACAACACTTAATTTGTAGAGATCTTAATAGTTGTAGTCGTAGGGTGCGTCGCCACAGAAAATCCCTGGATGCGATCGAGAATCTCATAGCGACGCACCGGGCAAACAGGACTCACAAAAAAACAATACTTATTTTGTAGGATTACTTTTTGCAACTGGTATAAGGTGCGTCAGAATTGGTGTATGCAAAACAATTAGGTTTTGCCGTCTGACGCACCCTACTCCTTGTTTCATCTCATGGGTTCAAGAAACGCTATATAACTTTCTCAACCTTTAGTAAGTCCGACCCATTTAAACGATTTTAAAATAAACTCTGTAGCATTGCTGTAGATACATTCTCCATGAGAAATTACAATCTTTTTTGGTTTCCAGCTAAGAATTTTCAACAAGGATTTTCTCGCTTCTTTTTTTCCGAATATAAATGAAGCTCTCCAATCGATTGGAGTTTTACCATTTGGGCTAACTATTCCGGTAATTTTAGCTAGTATTTTCTTGTAGCCGGAAAAATGATCTGGGTGAAAGTTTTCTATTAAATCAGTTAATATTAATGTCTCACTTTTTTTATGAAAAAAAACAACTTCCTCCATTACGCTACTACCCTTAAAAATAATTTGATCAATCTCTTCTTCCCATTCTTTCTCTGGACTATCTGACAAATCTTTATCAAAAGAGATATCCTTCCTTTTATCTCTTAACCCTGGTGATGAATATGAAATAGCATTTGGGAAAATATTAATCCAATCATTAATAAATAGATGATGTATCTTATTTGGAGATACCAAATAAGATACTTGACCCAGAGATTTTACTTCAGTCATCATTTCATCGATAATTTTCCCTGGAGAATGAACCCATAACCTTTCATCTCTCAATTTTACAATAGTCATACGGGTCGTATAAGGCATTCCATACCAAGAAACTGCATCGCCATCACTAATCCAAATATTGGTATCTAGTTTTTTTAAGAATTTCATATGATCCATCCCCTTAAATTTATACCGGATGCCTAACGTTGCCCATCACCCGCCGTAGATAACCTCTGCTTAACCGATCAGCTCTCGGCGGTCGGTGTGCATGGGCTTTGTTAGGCATCATTCTGAACCAACTGCCTCAACATATTCTCAACTTCTCGTGGGTTACGAACCCCCAAAAACCCTATCTCCTCACTTCTTGGGTCTCCACCAATGTCTTTCCATCGCCGAATAGTAATAATCACATCACCTGTTCCGTCGGCTCTTTCTCTCCGATATACATCTTTTAATTGATCAGGCAGGTAGCTTCTGATTGTAGTAGACCTACCACCTTGAATAGAGATACCTCGTTTATCTGTTACCAAGTAAACTGTCTTTCGTGCTGCTTGCCATACCCATAGCGGACTAGACAGCATTCCAAAACCAATAAGCACAAAAGGTACACCAAACAGGGCAAACAGATGCTGAAGTTGTAAACCTTCTCTTAGATTTGGAAGTTTAGACCCTGATGCACCCCACATCCAAAATATGGCGAAGCTAGTCCAAGGAACACCAAATAAAACATTTCCGATGGAAGCGGCTGTGAAAAACCGAGGTATCGGCTGCTCGACCCATCTGATAAACTCTCCCGGTTGAAGCTCGTTATCTATTTTTCTGCGAAGTCCCTCTGGGATTTGTAAGTTACTTAACATATAGCGGTTCTCACTCGCATGAAGTTGTAGTCGTAGGGTGCGTCGCCTTAGAAAAATCCCTGGATGCGATCGAGAATCTCATAGCGACGCACCGGGAAAACAGGACTCACAAAACAAACAACACTTATTTTGTAGGATTACTTTTTGCAACTGGCATAAGGTGCGTCAGAATTGGTGTATGCAAGACAATTAGGTTTTGCCGTCTGACGCACCCTACTCCTTTATCCGCTCCAATGATTTGTTATGCCCCGATCGCTTCTCAATTCTTAACTTTTGCGATCGCCAATAACCTTTCCGAACTCAACAACAAAACCAACTATTTTTGCTTGCCCAATCTCGGATGAAATCAGACAACCTAGACAGACGCATCGGTTCGGCATAACGATGCCCATCACCCGCCGCAGATAACCTCTACATCAAACCAATGATTTTTCGACGGTCGGCGTGCATGGGCGTTGTTAGCCCTCGGATGCAACAAACTAAATCATTTAACCCAACCCATCGATAGCATTAATAGAGCAGCAATATCACTTACTTTTTGATTTGTATAAATCTGTTTGTTTTCCTCTGGATTTGATTTTTCTTTCATCACTACATCCATTTGTGTCACAAGCTCTTGGGCAAGCACCCGTATATCATCCATAGACTTTATCTGGTTCTGAATCGATGGCTTGAGTGATTTTTTCTGCCACATAGCTGAAACAAAGTCTGCACAGGTGGCCAACTTATTCTCATAACTTGCTTGTTGCCATTCGAGTGCACCAGCGTTATGTAACGTGCCCCCTTCATACCACTTACCTTGCTGCAACTGACTTTGCTCTTGACCTGATGTAGGCGGAGTAGATGTGGCAGTGCGAGATGTAGTAGGCTGTTTCGGGAGAGCGCAATAGCCAACCAAACCAATAATTAAGACAACAACAACGCCAAGACCTATGTTAATAGAAGTTGTGTTGTCTACAAATTTACCATTCTTAAGAGCAAGAAATCGGTCCCATACTTGCGTTTTTTTATCGGATGCAATCTCTGAAACTCTTACTGAACGTACTTTATCTGGCTGAATATCATTCAGTATGCCAGTTACAGCCTGGATGCAGGATTGAGGTTGCATTGTCGCTAGGGGATATATCTTCAACCACAAAGTAACACCATGTTGCATTGTCGCGTCCACTGTTATATTCCGAGGTGCAATTGCTCGACCGATAAGACTAGAAATAGCCTGAAGATCTCCTTTTTGTGCTGCTTCTCGAAGCAGAATCACTTCTGGATTAGCATCGCTGCCAGAATGAGGGACTAAATTACTATTTTGAGCCGTTAGAATATTATTGTTTTGAGAAGAGGATATAGGACTTTGTACGCGTTGGGAGCGCAGATCTTGCGGTTCTGATATCACCTCCTGATTGGTTAGGGGTGATGATGGCATTTTCAAGTTAATTGTCTGGCTCCATGCGGGAGCTTGATCACCTACCTGTCGCCCAAGAACCTGAAGAGTATTAAGTTCAGCTATTCCGAGTTTTAGGATGGCATTGCGAATAAACTCGCTCAGATTGTCCTGGTTGGGGACTTGATTTGATTCGAGCATAACCCTCAGACAGTCATCCTTGCGACTAACTTTTGCAGTTATCCCTTTGGGCTTAACATTACGATTTATTAATACAGCGATGGCATTGGGATTTCCTTGTTTCGCAAGTTCGAGCGGGCTCTGTTGAGGCATCTGGGAAACCTTGAACTTTGATTGAGCGGTTTTGCTCTATTGTAGCAACATGAGTGTATTTTTGCCCATACACGAGATATGGCGATAACTAGGCCCTGAACACAAGCAGATAGCTTTGCAGTATATCCCCACCGATAACTCAGCGGGCTAACTATGTATTAGACGGAAAATTTCCATCTAATCTGACTATAGGCGATTTAGCCCGAAAGTCAAATTTCTGCCTAATCACCCCATATGTCATGTTATGCAGAAACTTTCTTGCTAACACACCATTTCGGGGTAGTTATACAGAAAAATTCTGCCTAATCACCCATTTAGATAATTAGCCCGACAAAATCATGTAAGTAGGTAGGCGATATATTTAAATAATGGCAAAAGCAAAAAGTCGATATGTTTGTAATAGCTGTGGTTTCGCAAATTACCGACAACGACCAAGCGCGATCGCCTTCAGGCTATGAAGAACTCGATCGCGTGTTAGGTGGTGGTATTGTTGCAGGTTCTTTAGTAGCTTGATGGGAACGAGTGAATCCGACAAAGAAACCGGGTTTTTTACCAAATCTACGAATCACAACCAAATATTCTCGAAAAAAGCCGGTTTCTGACCACCCGCACACGACTTACCCACTCCGACAAAGAAACCGGGTTTTTTCCAAATCTGCGAATCACAACGAGTATTCTCGAAAAAACCCGGTTTCTGGCCACCCGCGCGTCAGTCCTAAATTTGCTAAAATAGACCCATAAAATATCAAAATATCAAAAATATGAACGAATCCCAAATACCACAAATACCTTGGCTGCCCTTAAGCCGAGAAGCGCACAAACTATCAGTTACCGACAGATTAGCTCTAGTCAATGCGATTGTTGAGTCCATCAGACGGGAACTAAAACCCCCACAATCGCTACCAGATAACTTCGTGGAACCCATGACGGGGCCACCAAAAACTGATGCACTACCGCCAACAAATACCGAAGTTAAAATTAGATTGCGACACGATCGCAAAGGTGCAGCCAAGCGACTCAGAGGGCTAGCAAAAACAGATATGCCACCGCCAACAGATGCAGAAGTTGCAGTAATGTTAGAAGAACGTTTGGTGGAGAAGTACCTAAAATGAAGGTATTAGTAGACACCAATATTATCCTCCATAGTTTGCTAGAGCGAGAACCGTTTGTAGAGGATGCTGATGCTTTATTAGAGGCGATCGAAAATGAGCAAATTGAGGGATATGTAACAGCAACAACCTTAACAAATATCTTCTACATTGTCAGAAGGCAAACTCGCAGCCTCGATCGCGCTAGGCAAGCTATTTCTGAAACACTAGCATTAATGAAAGTATCAGCCGTCGATCGCGAGGTTTTGGAAATAGCATTTGCATCTAATTTAACCGATTTTGAGGATGCCGTACAGTTAGCTTGTGCGCTGTCAGATAACCTGGAGGCGATCGTCACCCGCGATGCAGGAGATTTCGTCGGTGCCACCTTACCAATTCTATCACCTAAAGAGTTATTAAAACGTTTGGAATAAGATTAGTCGGACTTACGCACTCCGACAAAGAAACCGGGTTTTTTCCCAAATCTGCGAATCACAACGAGTATTCAAGGGAAAAACCCGGTTTCTGGCCACCCGCGCGTCAGTCCTAAACTAAAAGCGAGAATTATCAAAGATTTGACGCTGAAGTTGACGGTGCATAATTCTTGCCCATTTCCGATTCTAAGTATTGCTTGTAAGCCACTTCATCGCCACCAAAAGAATCGATCGATACCTGTCGTTTCGGCATCGCTTTGAGAGGAGCATCGATCGCATTATACCGACAGTAACACATCACAATTACGTCATATTCGCTCATCGGAGTGGGAATATCCGGCGTGTATGTTTGCACCCGCACAACTTCCCAATCACTGACGCGATAGTGAGTATTGTGTGCGTGTTCCTTTGGATCGTGTTCAGAGTCCACCCGCACAAATTCTACAGGGCGATATCCCGGTTCAGGAATCGGTTCGTTAGAAGAATCCCAGTGTTCTGCAATGATAAAAGTTAGAGCTTGGCTGTGTTGGAGTTTTCTCTGTCTCCAGCCTTCATCCTCACCTGACTCAGCCTGAAAAATAATGTACTTCTGCATCACTCTTCCTCCTTTGCTTCGAGATAGTTGGGAAATTCCGTTTTCCCTTTGAACACGCAATCAACTTCAAAAATGTTCTTATTTTCGATTTCTTCGATGTCGATCAGTTTCCAGCCATACTTCTTTTGCATATCCCGACATTTCTGCGGATCAGTGGCGCTGTGTCGGGAGATATCCTCATCTGGATCATAGCGCAGCCACCTATTTGGATCGTTATTTGTCATTATTGATATAGCTCCTGTGTTCTCTACAACATTGGAGAAGTCGTCTTGGCCCAGTGTTTGCAGCACTGTGTCAAGGCGCATCTTTAGAGTGAATTAATTTGATGATAATACCAAATCATGCTTTAACACCCTGTTTATTCTAAGGCTTAAAGTATTGGTTAATGAAGGAGACGATCGCCTCCTTCATCAAAGCACTTAACCTTCTAGCTTACCTTCCCGGCGACGTGCTGTCAGATCGCACTTTCCGACGAATCAGCACACTCATCACCTGGCCAGCATTTGCCGCCCGCTGTACGGGACTCCAATCACCAACTTGGGCAAATCCCAATCGGTACAAAGTGAGAATCGTTTCCCGGACACCCTGGGGCGAACCCACAAGCGTTACCAGCAGCACATCCTGTTCCGATACCGCTGCTGAATCCGAATTTGGACAGTCGGATGAGTTTTCGTCGGGTACGAATTCCTGTGACATATTATGTTCTCCTGACTTTGGGTTTTCTAGGGAAACCCAAAAATCCAGCCGCCCCGCATTTCAACGCATAGCAGGGCGGCCACAGAGAATGTTAAGATACTCCGAGCCTCCAGACTGCGATACCAGTTTGGCGGTTATGCTGTCCATTGCTGTTAGCGCAGCTTTGGGCAGTGCAACTAGATTTTTGGGCGACGCGGGCTGCCTCCTGTGCAAGCAAAGCAACCTCTCAATTCAAAGCGTAGCCGCAAATGGGGCCCGCCGTCAACCAATTTTGGATTTTAGATTTTAGATTTTAGATTTTGGATTTACTCGTTACCAGCGTCAGCGGCTGGAAAGACGAGACGGCGGTTAAAACCGCATCTACACAAACGATGTCCGCCTCCGCGGTGTAAAGAAAATAACGTAATTTCAACGATCGTCTTTTCTTCAACCCGCGCACCATCCGGGTTTTGTTTGTGTAGACTCGGTTTCAACCGCCCGGTCTTATTTGTTTTGATGCGGGATTGGATAGTTATAATATGAGAATCAATTCAACAAGTGCGATCGACCCCTATCATCAGCCGAAAAACTTGCACTCAAGGATAATTATGCTGCACAATCTTCAACAAGATCACCAACAAGACATACAGACTATTACTCAGGTTTTGGCAAAAATCACTAGCCGCACGCCGGATCAGATTAAACCATTACTAGATGTGATGCTCAAACGGCTAATAGAATCTCAACAACCTCCATTTTACGAAACAGCTACTACAACAGAATGGTTAATAGCATTTCAAGAATGGGTTGACAGTCATCGTAGCCTAAACCTCCCCAATCTTTCAGATGAAGCTATTAGCCGAGAGAGCATTTATGGAGACAGAGGTTAAATGCCATTCCTCCTCGATACAAACATACTGCTGCGTAGCGTCGATAGCACACACCCAATGAATCCTGATGCTGTCAATGCCATCATTACTTTGCGTAATCGCGGGGAACAACTTTATATCGTACCCCAAAATTTGATAGAGTTTTGGAACGTCTGCACGCGCCCGATCCAGAGAAATGGATTAGGACGTAGTGCAACAGAAGCAGAGGCAGAAATTAATCGCTTAAAACAGATTTTTCCTCTGTTGTTGGATACAGAAGCAATTTACCAAGAATGGGAGCGACTGGTGATAACATATAAGGTTATAGGTGTCAACGTTCATGATGCGCGGCTAGTTGCGGCTATGATCGTTCATGGTTTAACCCATATCCTAACTTTTAATATTACTGACTTTGCTCGTTATTCAGAAATTACGGCTGTTAATCCCCCAAGTTTAAAGATGTAGACGGCGGTTGAAACCGCGTCTATACAAACGATGTCCGAGCTCAGAGGGACTAAAGAAAATAACGTAATTTCAATGACCCTGTTTTCTTCAACCCGCGCACCATCCGGGTTTTGTTTGTGTAGACGCGGTTTCAACCGCCCGGTCTTATTGCTCCGCGCTAACAGCCAAACCAGAAACCACAGGCGCGATCGCATTTAGCTTCAAAATAGGATGCTCACCTTCCACCTGACGGCAATTCCAGTCATTTCTAAACAACAGAACCGGGCGGCCCCAACTATCCTTCACCGTCACAGTATTAAACAACCGCCCAACCTTAGCCAGCGCATCCCAACCGCCATCAACCCAACGAGCCACACTATAAGGCAACATTTCGATCGCAGTTTCCACATTATATTCCGACTGCATTCGGAACTGCACCACCTCAAATTGCAACTGTCCCACAGCCGCCAAAATCGGATCCCGTTTCGACTCATCAACCGAATACATAATTTGCACAGCGCCCTCTTCCTGCAACTCCGAAACACCTTTGCGGAACTGCTTAAACTTAGAAGGATTGGGATTTCTCAAAACAGCAAAAAGTTCCGGCGAAAAACAGGGAATCCCTTCATATTCCAGCTTTTGACCAGTGTAAATAGTATCGCCGATCGCAAAAACCCCCGGATTGTTCAAACCAATCACATCACCCGGATACGCAACCTCGATCGACTCCCGATCCTGAGCAAATAACTTTTGAGGCCTTGACAAACGCACCGTTTTACCAGTCCGAGCGTGAGTCACGTTCATGTCCTTTTCAAACTTGCCCGTACAAACCCGAATAAACGCCACCCGATCGCGATGTCGCGGGTCCATATTCGCTTGCAACTTAAACACAAACCCGGTAAAATCTTCGTAAGTTGGGGGAAGTTCCCCGACGCTGCTGTTGCGGGCGATCGGCTTCATCGCGTAATCTAAAAACGCATCCAAAAACAGTTCAACCCCAAAATTGCTCATCGCACTACCAAAGAAAACCGGAGTCATTTTCCCAGCCCGAACTAAATCTAAATCGAGTTCAGTTCCTAACTCATCCAGCAGTTCCAACTCTTCTTTGAGCTGATAGTAAAGGTCTTGTTCCAACAAATCTTCAATCCGCGGATCGCCCAATTCGATCACCGTATCAACAGCAGCGCGAGAACCGTGTTTAGTCCGCTCGAATAAGTGAATTTTGCGCGCTCTGCGATCGAAAACACCCTTAAAGCGATCGCCCGTACCGATCGGCCAATTCACCGCATAAGTCTGCAAGCCCAATTCCTTCTCAATTTCGTCCAACAAATCCAAAGGATCTCTGCTAGGGCGATCGAGCTTATTAAAGAAAGTAAAAATAGGCAAACGTCGCAGCTTACAAACTTCAAATAACTTGCGAGTTTGCGGTTCCAAACCCTTAGCAGCATCCTCAAGCATCACCGCATTATCAGCCGCCGCCAGAGTGCGATAAGTATCTTCGCTAAAATCTTGGTGTCCGGGAGTATCGAGCAGATTAATGTGATAATTTTGATACTCAAACTGCAAAACAGTAGAAGTAATCGAAATTCCCCGCTGCTGTTCCATCGCCATCCAGTCAGATGTAGCGTGTCGCTGAGCCCGCCGTGCTTTCACAGAACCTGCTTCGTGAATTGCACCTCCGTACAGCAGCAGCTTTTCTGTCAAAGTAGTTTTACCCGCGTCAGGGTGCGAGATAATAGCAAAGTTGCGCCGGCGCTCAACGGCAGTTAGCAGTTCAGTTTCGAGTTCTGTTGTCATCACAAATTAGGTAGGGGAATCATCACCCGATCGCCATTATAGCCTGTGCTACAGTTGCTATTAAAGGTAAAATTATCAATAAAGTCAAGGAATAAAAGCCATATGTACGACTCCGACAAGCGGAAGCTGCTATCACTGGTGTGCCACGGGGCTATTTTTTTCAGCACGTTAGTGTTCTCGATCGGAGCGCCGATCGCTGTATTGTTAGTATCAGATGACCCCGTTGTCAAAGAAAATGCCACAGAAGCCATCAATTTTCACCTTAATGTATGGCTGTACAGCACCGTCATTGTGGTGTTAACTGTCGTCACTTTCGGTCTTGCTGGCTTTATCCTAGTGCCCCTAGGTTATCTGCTGCACTGGGGACTGACAATAATGGCTATCCTCCACGTTTTGCAAGATCCTAACCAACCTTACCGCTACCCTTTTATTTTCCGAATAGTTTAGACAGCAAATCGCGCTTCACCATCGATTTCAACAACCCGATTTCTTTAAGAAGAAACCGGGTTTTTAATTGTTTTCTAACCCACATTCGTTACCCCCAACTGGCCAATACACTGCTTAAGTGACAAAGAGGGTTGATTGTCGGAGACAAGACTTTGTAAAAAAACTTAAAATCTTGTGTAACTAAGCATCATCCAGTTGGGGATTTCTGAAAATTTACCTAACATTATGAGTGAAATATTATTTATCCATAAGACTTCAAAAATTCGAGCAAAATCAACTATTAATTCTAGCTGTTAAGCTAATCCGCCTTTAAATTGCATGGTCAAATAAACTTTCGCTCTTGTGGGGTTGCCAGGAAAGCCCGCCCTCAACACACAATTTAAATGCACAACAGCTTATCTTTGGCATTGAAAATGGTACAACATCTCTGTTTAAACTTACATCTTGCACCATTGTCAAGAACAGGCTTTCCGGCCTGTTCCACAAGAGATGAATTTTATTGTGGAACAGGCCGGAAAGCCTGTTCCTAAACAAGTAATTGAAAATGGTGCAACATCTCAGTTTAAATGAATGTGGGTAGCTCGGTAAGTGATGCCGAACCCTCATCTGCCTAAAGTCGCAATGGTGTCTTCGCCCTATTGTAGGGCTGTTGCTGAGGCTAAGTTGATCTTCCATTAGACCTCTTGAAAAAATAATTAGGACGGGCTCTGGGGCCCATCAATTGATGAAAAGGATTTTTGCAAGAGGTCTATTGATCTCGGTTCCCAAACTATGCTAACGTCTTTGGGTTATTTCGCAGAGTTAGGGCGGATGTTCGATCGCTCCGAACCATCGTTTTTGCTTTAGCTGTGCTATTTTTGCATCTGGCGATCGTTTTATTGAAGTTTTCCACCAATTCTATCTCTACCAGGAGTCTTAAAACTTAATACAATATTTTTCCAATAAAAATCCCGCTCTTGTGGAACGGGAAAGCCATCAGGGTGCATCTATATGTATGTCACTATAACTCATAGGGGGTATAACCCCTCGTAGCTTTATCGAATCTTTACAATTACAAAATTTTTGTAAAGATTGAGGTTTTTATTTGACTGATCAGCCGTTTTATGAAATTAAAATGGAAAATGCTGACATTTATAAAATCCAGTGAGTTTCCTCTGAATAATCAAAACTTTAAGCTCCTTTACCATGCTTCGGCCAATGGTGGAGCAAATACCATAAGATGGCTACATTTGTGATAAATACCGCTAACTTAAGTACCGTGACCCCGTGAACTAATTCATATATTTCAGGGGGTATACTGATGCTTACCAGCACAAAAACTAAGATGGTTGCCCAGTCTTTTTCGTACCACAAACCAACGGCTTCAACAGCAGTTAAGACTGCATAAAGTGCTGCGGCAAGTCCGCTAAGCAGTAAGTTTTTAGGCTTGAGAATTAGAAGTTTGTCTAAGATGAATTCAATAATTTTGAGTTTGCTTTCTAACAAATAAGATTGCGAAAACTCTTCTAAGACTTGATGATTTTTTAAGGCAAAAAGCAAAGCAATCGAAGTTACTGTCAAGAGGGAAGCCACAAATGTTTTGTAAAGGACAATTGCGATTAAAGCAGGAGCGTGATGTTTCTTCACCTTAATTCTCGAAATATCAATAATGTGCGATCGCCTGGTTAGCCTGTTTGGGATTGAAAACTAAAAATTCAGTAGAGTGCGTCAGCAACTAGCTAATCAAGTAGAGAAAAAATAACGCGCTGCTGACGCACCTTACTAAGTTTGAGGATAACGTTGTGCTAAGAAAGAGATAGCAGCAGCCCGATCGCCCAAATCGCCATCCAACCTCGCCGCCAACAAATCATCCAACATTCGTTTAAACCCAGGCCCCGGCTTATAACCCAAAGCCTTCAAATCGTTGCCATTTAAAGGCGGCTCAACATTCGCCCATTTGGTGAGATATTCCCAGATTTGGCGGCGTGCACTTCGCGGACTTTGTAGGGCGATCGCAATTAACACCGGCAACTCATAATTTCTCAACAGCAGCACCAATTGGCTCGGCAACTCGCACTTAGGCAAATTCTCTGCTAACTGCTTCTTTCCGGCTTCCAAAACTTCCAACCGCTTAATGCTGTCAGCAGGTAACTGAAGATTTGCAGCCACCTTGCCGCGATATTCCGGTGCTAAATAAGCTATCAAAACTTCCAGCCGCATCTGCCAATCGGGAATATTGATAATTGGGAATTGGGAACTTGTACGGATCGTAGCCCAAGTATTAGGAACGGTGCATTGTTTAAATAGTTCCCTCTTCATTTCATCCGTTACATCCGTTACATAATCCGTTGCCGAACTTCCTTCTTCCTTCTTCCTTCTTCTTCTTCCATTCAAACACCGATCGAGCAAACGCAGTTGCCGCCACAACGGACGATCCAACTCCAAACTAGGATGAATGCAGCGCAAAGCCTGCAAATCTCCCAGCATTTGCAAAGCAACTTTCCAGTAAGGAGCTTGCAAAATGTATTTCAATTCGCTTTTGAGCCGAGTTTCCAAAGCCGGAGCTCGGCCGTTTTCCCCCTGAATTCGGTAATAAATCCCGCTGGCCAAAGCGTTGCGGATGTATCCTTCCGTCTGCGGCTCAATTTCAAACCCCAACCGCACCGCAAACCGCACAGCGCGATAAATTCGCGTCGGATCTTCGATAAAACTATTGGCGTGCAAAACTCGAATTTGCTTCGATTCCAAGTCCAGTAAACCGCAAAAAAAATCTAACAATTCGCCACTGCGAGGAACACCCAACCGCACAGCCAGCGCATTAATTGTAAAATCCCTGCGGTACAAATCTTGGCGAATTGAACTCGCTTCAACTTCAGGATTTGCAGCCGGATAAGGGTAAAATTCAGTGCGAGCCGTAGCGATATCCACCCACAGCGAGCCGAAAGCAGAGTCTTTGTGCCACAAAAGCGCGGCGGTTTGAAATTGACCGTGAACGTCCAAACGCGCTTCGGGGTAAAGTTTTTGCAGCGATGAAGCTAACTCGACACCAGCACCGGAATCGTCGGAACCGCACTTTCCATCCACAACCAAATCGATATCTGTTAGCGCCAGTGTATCATCCGTGGCTAAGAGTAAATCCCGGACTGCTCCACCCACAATATAAAGTTGCCAGCCGCGGTTTTGGGCAATATTGGCGGCGATCGACAATAATTGCCATAATTCGGGACTGATGCGCGATCGCAACAACTGCTCAACCGATTCGGACACGGGACAATTAGACAATTCTGCATTGCTTCCCCTGTCTCGCGCTTTTTGCTGGTGCAATTCCCGCAACACATCAGTCCGGGTAACAATTCCCACCAGTTGACCGTTTTCCAATACTGGCAAGCGTCCGATATCATACATGACCATTAAAGATTCAATTTCCGGCAGCAAGGTATCTGGGGCGATCGTTTTTAACTGCCAAGTCATGTAACCCTTCACCGGGGCGTGACTGAAACCGTGGTGCAGGGCAATGTCAATGTCGCGCCGCGAGATAATGCCAGCAAGTCGATCGTCCGCATCGACCACAGAAAGCCCCGAATGTCCGTAACGTAGGAGGATACGGTGAGCTTCTCCCACTGATATTTCCGGGCGAATGCTCCGCACTGGAGACGACATTAACTCGCGAGCTGTTGGAGGGTGGGGAATTTGAGCTTTGAGTTCGTCAGCTAACTGATTTAAAGTCAGCACGGGGTCAACATCGCGGGTGGCGAGGGAAGCGGCGCGGGCGTGGCCTCCGCCGCCGAGGGGTTTGAACAATTCGCTGAGGTTTGTTCCTTCGATGCGCGATCGACCGATAATAGTTAATCGATTGGAAACTGGCGATTCGGGATCGATGTTGCGGTTGTTTTCGTTTTCGCCAAATTTATAAACATTACCTAACAGCAGAGCATCGGTTTCAGTTAAATCGAGCAAGCGAGAAGCCAGTGAAGAAAGTCCCGGAACATAAGCTTCAGTAGATAGCAGCACCCAGGCTATGCTGTAACCGTGCAAAGTTTCCGATCGCAAATTATTCAGCGCTTCCTTGAGCAAATCTTGCAATTGAGGAGACAAAGCGGGTTCTACATATTCAGCGATTACCCGCAAACTCGCTCCCTGTTCCATCAACCACGCCAAAGCTATTGCATCTCGCGCAGTTGCGCCCTCAAAGGTGAGAGAACCGGTATCGACGTGGATGCCGAGGGCCATTACTGTTGCTTCTGAAGGCAGGAGGCGGGATACTGTATCGCCGTTTTCTCCTGCATTTTTGAGTTTTCCCCGGAGTTTTTCGACAATTAATGTAGTGGTGGCCCCGACTGCTTCGATCTGCGTAACAGTAGCCCGGATGTCTGAATGCGCCTCTAGGTGGTGGTCGAAAACAGCAATTTCGCTCAGGTGTGGCAAATCCAGCCACTCGGCGGCTTTTCCCAAACGATCGCGCTCGGAGGCATCAACTATAGTAATCGATCGAATTTGTTGCGGATTGACTGATCGGCGTTCAATCAGTGGGTACTCGTCGCGGTGTAGCGCCAAAAAATCCCGCACTGTCGGATGACACCCGCCCGTCAATACGATCCTGCTACCGGGGCGCAGCACGCAAAGTCCCACCGCCGCGCCCAAGCTGTCAAAATCTGCTGTTGTGTGGCACAAAACTAAGTCCATAGCCGAAAATCCCGCATCTCTAACTCAAACAGTAGCAATTTCTCGCCCTCTGAAACCGGATGTGTCGATCGGGCTTTAAGTTAACCTTTCCAGTTTTCTGTGCTGTAACGAACAATGATAAAATTGATAAAAATCTTAAGAGCCGCTGACGCCTGTTCGCGCAACGCCCGAATTTGCACGGGTTCTTTCGTATCAATCAACCGACAATCTCTCGATCGACTATCGGGAAACTGTCACAAACTAGAATTTGGAAGATTTTTTCCGGTTCTGGGAAGCTATTTCTGAACAACGCACGGTTATATCGAAAGGAGAAAAAATGTTATCAATTCTGTTTCAAGTGGTTTTACTGGGTCTGGTACTGCTGTCTTTTGTGATGGTCGTTGGCGTGCCAGTTGCTTATGCCTCTCCCCAAAACTGGAATCAGTCTAAATCCCTGATTTATGTCGGGTCTGGTCTCTGGTTTTTGCTGGTTATTGCAGTGGGTGTATTGAACTTTTTAGTTGTTTAATTTCACCCAACTCTCTCGAATAAAGAAGGTAAAAGATAGAAGGATGAAGGCATTCGCCAGCGATTGAAAGGCATTCGGCAGAAGCTAGGAATTTTCCAGACCGCGCGACCCTGTATGTTTTTGCACTTGAGATTCAGATGAGATGCTGCTGCTTTCTGACTTTTGCCTTCTCACAAACAAAAATCTAAAATCTAAAACCTAAAATCTAAACTAGAGCACTATGACTGTTTACGAGGGAACTTTTACTCACACCGAATCTTTGCGATTTGCTATTGTCATCGGTCGTTTTAACGATTTGGTGGTTAACAAACTTTTGGAGGGATGTCAAGATTGTTTGAAACGCCACGGGGTTGATATTAATCCTCATGGCTCTCAGGTGGACTTTTTTTGGGTTCCGGGAAGTTTTGAGATTCCTTTGGTGGCGCGCCAAGCTGCTCTTTCTCACCGCTACGATGCGGTAATTTGTCTGGGTGCGGTAATTCGGGGCCAAACTCCTCATTTCGATTTTGTGGCTGGTGAGGTTGCTAAGGGAATTGCTGCTGCTGCTTTTCAGACAGGGGTGCCGGTGATTTTTGGGGTGGTGACGACTGACACGATGCAGCAAGCTTTGGAAAGGGCTGGAATTAAAAGCAATTTGGGCTGGAATTATGCGATGAGTGCTTTGGAAATGGGCACTTTGATGCGTCAAGTTAAGGGTTTGGGCGCACACTCTTACGGTCAATTAGCTGGCGGATCTGCTGCTCAAGTGCTTTCGGGCGAAGCCAATCGGGCGATCGCCCCCGATGTATCCTCGGATCAAATCCCCTCGTAAGTTTGGCTAGCAGTATTTTTAAGCTCAAAAAACATCAAGATTTGCATCGGGAAAAATCTTAAGACTATTGTGGGGCGGTGATTATGCCCGCCCCCAACGTAAAATTTCCACTCTGGGCCGATCGACCAATTAGACCAATATCTTGCCAATTGGAAATGGGTACTTTGATGCGTCAAGTTCATGCTTTGGGCGGAAATTCTGACGATCCATTACCTGCGTCTGCTGCTGTTCAAGTGCTGTCTGGCGATCGACCCTGATGTATTATCGAATCAAATAGTCAGGACTTACTGAGATATTGCACCCTTCTCAATAAGCCTTTTATGCGCGGGATCTCGGGCCCAACCCCTACTCCCCACAAGAAATTCAATCTTTGTGGAACAGGCCGTCGGGCCTGTTTTTGAGAATGGTGCAAGTTATCACTCCTGGACGCACTCCAAGTAAAGAAACCGGGTTTTTTACTTTGGGTGCGGGATTCAACGAAGTATTTTCGTCAAAAGCCCGGTTTCTGGGTCCCGATGCGTAAGCCCTAATGATTGTGGTTATTGCCCGCAATCGAGCCGATCATTATTTATATTCCAATACGGTTTACTTAAGGCTTGGGAGGCTTTAAGATATTAAAAACAGGAGCATTCATTTTTATTCCAGTACCTCTGTGTTTAACTTTTTTAGATTT